>DASYAQ010000416.1:0-2447 GCA_036501225.1 Caulobacteraceae bacterium
AGGGCCTCGAGATTGTCGCGGATCGCGCCCCGCGCGGCGGCGTCGGTCTCGACAAACAGGCAGAAGTCCGCGCCGCGCGACAGGGCCTCCAGGCCCAGCGCGCCCGATCCGGCGAACAGGTCGATGACCCGTGCGCCGCGCAATCCCGGCGACCAGGCGGCATGTTCGAGCACGTTGAACACCGCCTGCCGCGTCCGATCCGCCGTCGGCCGCGTGGCCAGTCCCGCCGGCGCGGTCAGGCCGCGGCCGCGATAGAGGCCCGCCACTATGCGCATTGGGAGAGCGCCGGTCTGAGATATGGCTTCACGCGCGTATTGACCTTTGTCCCGACAACCGAAAGATGAACCCCGGGTGGGGAGTTTCGCATGTTTCGTGGCGTTGTGGCGTTGGGCCTGGCCGGCTTAGTGTTCGCTGGCGCGGTCGCCCGCGCCGCTCCGCCGCCGGTCGAAGCCTATGGCAAGCTGCCCGCCGTCGATCTGATGAGCCTGTCGCCCTCGGGCGGCCGCTTCGCCTTTGTCGGCGTCGATGGCGCGACCCGGAGCCTGGCCGTCGCCAATATCGACAACAGCCCGCTAATCGCGGCGCCGACCGGCGACGCCAAGATGACCGGCATCGACTGGGCCGGCGACGACCATGTCCTGTTCAGCAGCAGCGCGACCATCACCCTCGGGCCGCAATACACCGCGGCGACCGACGAGCTGTCCTCGGTCACCGTCATCGACCTGAAGGCGCATCGCAATTTCATCGTTTTCAGCAAGCTCAGCAACGTCATCCACGCCGTCTTCGGCGTCTATGGCGTCGCCCAGATCGACGGGCGCTGGTTCGGCTATTTCGGCGGCCTCACCATGGCGCGCGCCGGGGACGGCTTTGTTCTGCGCAACAACTTCGCCGATCTTTACAAGGTCGATCTCGACACCGGGGCCGCCCAGATCGTCGCCAACGGCTCGGTCAATACCGACGGCTGGCTGGTGGGTCCGACTGGCGAGATCATCGCCCGGTCGACCTATTTCGAGTCCAGCGGCGAATGGCAGGTCTGGACCGGCGGGGCCACCGGCAAGATGCTGGCCTCCGGGCATTCCGACTTCGGCGGCGTCAGCCTCAGCCGTGGACGCACGGCGGAGACGATTCTGATCGCCCGCCCGACGGCGGACGGAAGCGTCACCTACCAGGAATTGCCTTTGACCGGCGCGCCGGCTGTCGACGTTCCCGACAACGACACCATAGGCGACCGCTTTTTCGATCCCACGAGCGGCCTTTGGCTGGGGTTCGCCAGCAAGGGCGACCGGCCGGAGCCGAAGATGTTCGACCCCGGCGTCGCGGCCAAGTTCCGCGGGGCGCGCAAGGCGTTTTCCGACCAGACCGTCGAATTCAAGTCGTGGAGCGCGGACCTGAACGCGATGATCGTCTTCACCTCGGGCGGCGATGATTCGGGCACCTACTGGCTGGTCAATATCGCCGCCGGCAAGGCCGATCCCCTCGGATCGGCCTATCCCACGGTCACCGCCGACGATGTCGGCCCGATTCGGATGGTGGATTGGAAAGCCGCCGACGGGCTGGAACTGCACGGCGTGCTCAGCCTGCCGCCGGGGCGTATCGCCAAGACTCTGCCGCTGGTGGTGATGCCGCACGGCGGCCCCGAAGCCCGGGACTATCCGGTGTTCGACTGGTGGGCCCAGGCCTTCGCCTCGCGCGGCTACGCGGTCTTCCAGCCCAATTTCCGCGGCTCTAGCGACTACGGCACAGATTTCCGCAACGCCGGCTTCGGCCAATGGGGCCGCAAGATGCAGACCGACATCTCCGACGGCGTCGCCGAACTGGCCCGGCAGGGGATCATCGATCCCAAACGCGCCTGCATCGTCGGCGCAAGCTATGGCGGTTATGCGGCCCTGGCGGGGGTGACGGTGCAGAACGGGCTGTACCGCTGCGCCGTTTCCGTGGCGGGGGTGTCGCATCCCTCGGAAATGATCGAGGACGCGGAGAGCGGCGGCGGCGCCAACTCCACCGAGCGCTACTGGCGCGCCTTCATGGGCGCGGGCAATCGCGCCGAGACCGGGCTGATCTCCATCTCGCCGGTCAAGCGCGCCGACCATGCCGACGCGCCCATTCTGCTCATCCACGGGCAGGACGACAGCGTGGTGCCGCTGGATCAGAGCCGCGAAATGGAGCGGGCGCTGCGCCAGGCCGGCAAGCCAGTCGAGCTAGTCGTCCTGCCGACCGCTGACCACTGGTTCCTGCACGAGGACATGCGGGTGGCCATGGTCACCCGCTCAGTCGCCTTCGTCGAAAAATACAATCCGCCCGATCCAGCGCCGGTTCAGGCTAGCTCCGCCACTTCAGCACCGACGCCTTGACCGGGTTCTGAAAGGCGCGTCCGGCGGCGCGGCTGGCGGTCCATTCGCGCTTCAGGGCCTGGTACCACTTGGCTTGGGCGTCGGCGTCATCGATCC
>DASYAQ010000417.1:0-6232 GCA_036501225.1 Caulobacteraceae bacterium
GGCTTGATCAGCGCCTCGCCGGCCAGCTCGCCGACCCGATAGAGTTCCGGGACCATCTTGTCGTCGTCCATCTTGACCAGGTCGGCGATCTGCTCGGCGGAAAACGTCTCGTCCAGGTGCTTTTCCAGCCAGCCGGGTTCCAGCGGCGAGTCGTAGCGGACGAAGGTCCACAAGGGCAGGCAGCCGGGCAGGGAATGCTCCAGTCCGTCAATCTCGCCGTTGATGCGCCAGGCCTGCGGCGAGGTTCCCAGCCATTGCAGGACGGAGATGCCGAGCTGGCTGCTGTCATAGGCCAGCGAGGTCAGGGCGTGGATGGCCTTCCACACCGACAGCAAAAGCGGCTTGCTTCGCCATTCGGGCTTCATCGGCCTGGGCTGGCCGGTGCCGACCGAGACGATCAAGAGCTTGGTGGCCCCCGGCTCCCACTTCAGCCCGTAGGCCGGAACCAGCGCGGTCATGGCCAGCTGCAGGGCGGGGTTGCCGTGCGGGGTCATGGCGCCGTCGAAGAAGATGCCCTGTTCGCCCTTGGTCACCTCCATATGGACCATGTCGAAGTAGAAGGGCGCCGCGGCGCTGGCCTGGACGATGGTCGAGATGCGGTAGTCCTTGTTGGGCGTCACGTCCGGCCAGGCCGGGTCGCCGTTCCAGTATTTCGAGCCGGGGCAGTTGGTCAGGATCCAGCTCGAGCCGGTGTCCACCCGCTTGGCGATCGCGGCGAAGCCGGTGCGCCAATGGGCGTTTTCCAGGGTGGCGTCGCCCAGCTCCTGCTCGATCACCCCGGCCAGCCGGCTGGGGTCGAACCGCGACTGGATCAGCGGAATGCGAAAACCGCGCTGCTTGAACACGATCGGTCCAAGCCGGCGGTAGAGCCCGCGCAGATAGTCGGTGTCCTGGCCCAGCGCCAGGCCGGCGGCGATGATGGCGCCGGTGGAGGTGCCGCCGATCAGGTCGAAATAGTCCGACAAAACGAGGTCCGGCCGGCCGAGCTTCTCGCGCAGGGTCTTTTCGAGCCTGGCCAGAATGCCGACGGCCAATGCCCCGCGCATGCCGCCCCCGTCGATGGCGAGGATGCGTCTGGGACCGGTCGGTTTGTCGTAAACGGACACGAGGTGCAAACTAGCGCCGCTGTCGCGCCACGCAACCGCCTGCTGTGCGGCGACGCGTTGCCGCCCGGCGCTCGGTATCGGATAAGACCGGGTCAGGATCGGACGGTCGACCGGTCCGCACACCAGAGCCGAGCGAGGCCGCAATGGATGTCGCCGAGAAGATTTTCGAGTTCGCCGGCAAGACGCCGGACGCCTGGGCCATGGTCTACGACCTGGAGCCGGTCACCTACCGAGACCTGCATCGGATGATCACAGCCATGCGTCACCGTTTGGAGGGGTACGGTTTGCCGCCGGGCGGCGTCGTGGTGATTTGGGTCAACTCCACCCTCGTCAGCTGGGTAGCCAATCTGGCCTTGCGCACCATGGGCATGACTACCGTCTCGATCCGTACGGCGGCCGAGTTTTCCGGCTTCAACGGCTTCGATATCGCCGCGGTGGTGACGGCGGCGAACGAGCGATACGTCCTCGATCCCGACCAGATCCCGCACGCCGCGCGCATCGTGGTCGAGCGGGCGGACTGGGATGTCGTGGACGATGGCGGCGCGCTGGAGCCGCCGCCGCAAGCGCCGCCGGGCGACCATATCCTGCTCACCTCCGGGACCACCGGAAACTACAAGATGATGATCGTCGATTCCCGCGCCCAGGCGGGCGAGATTCAGATCGGCATCAAGCGATACCGGCAACGGATGGGCGACGAGGCGACCGAGCTGCGCGGCTCGGTCAACATCCTCAATCTCGGCCTGTGGACCGCGGTCGGCTACAATTTTCCGGTCGGGGTCTGGAGCATCGGCTCGACCGTCATCATCCATCAGGGTCCGGATGAATGGCGATCCTTCACGGTCCCAGGCATCACCCACGCCATGGTCACGCCGGGCTTCCTGCACCAGATGCTGACCACCGCGCCGCCGACCATGCCGCGCAGCGACGGGCTGGTGCTGATGGTCACGGGCGGGCCGCTGTCCATCGGCCTGGCCAACCTGGTGCGGGCGCGGCTGACCAACATCATCGTCATCAGCCTTGGCTCGACCGAGAGCGGCGGCTGGGCGACCACGTTTGTGGTAAGCGACGAGGACCTGCGCTGGCATCGCCTGCATCGGGATCGGACGGTCGAGGTGGTCGATGAAGATGACCAGCCGCTGCCGCCGAACCGGCTCGGCCAGGTCCGGGTGCTGCTGGACAACAATTTCACCGGCTATCTCAACGACCCAGACGCCACTGCCTCCTTCGTCAAGGGCCGCTACTTCTATCCCGGCGACCTGGGGGTGCTGGACGGCAAGGGGCGCATCGCCCTGCACGGGCGGGTCACCGACGTGCTCAACATCATGGGCGACAAGCATCCGTCCGGGCCCTACGAGGCGGCGCTGCAGCAGGCGCTGGGCCTGGAAGGCGTGTGCCTGATGTCCGAGCAGGGCGCCGACCGGGAGGAGCAGCTGCACGTGGTGCTGGAGACGCCCGAGCCGATCGACGAGGCGACGTTGCGCCAGGCGGCGCAGACCCACCTGCGCGGCTTTCCGGCCGCGCGCTTCCACTTCATCGACCGCTTCCCGCGCAACCACATGGGCAAGGTGGAACGGTTCAAGCTGAAGCAGCGGCTCATCGACCAGCAGCGCGCGCCGGCCCAGGCTTGAGCGACGCTGGCCGTCGGCCGCAGAATCGCCCAAGTTTCGACATCTTGTGTCGACTCGAAGACTGGCAGGGTGGAGACTTTGCTATCGCCTGTAACGCGATAGTGAATTGAGGCTGGGGATATTCAAATGTTCGAAGCGAGAAGCGCTCTGGCGCGGGGTCGTGCTTCACTGCTGGCCGGCAGCATGTTCGCCACAACCGCGCTGGCCGGGTTGGGCGGCGCTCTCGGCGCCATCGCGCTGTCGCCCGGCGCGGCGCTGGCCCAGTGCACGCCGCCGGCCGGGACCACCGGGCCGGGTGCGCCGGTCGCGACCGCCGCTTCCTCCGCGGCCTGCGTCGCGCCGACCCCAGGCATCGCCTACCAGGAAACCGGCCCGAACCTGACCGTGACCCTGACCGGCACGGGCAACGTCACCCCGCATGGCGTCTTCATCGAGGACAATGCCAACGCCGCCAACCTGACCTTCACCGTCGACAACTCCGCGGCCGCCGGCCCGGGCATCGACGCGACCACCGCCGGCGAGGACGGCATCGAGGTCTCAAGCACCGGCGGCGCCGTCACCATCTCCACCGGCAACAACAGCGCGGCCTTCGCCGGCTCGGCCGTCACGGGCGATGCTGACGGAATCTTCGCCGTCACGACCGGTACGGGCGCGGTGGTCATCACCGCCGACGGCAATGTGACGGGCGTCAACGACAACGGCATCGAAGTCTCGCAGACCGGCAGCGGCAATACGACCATCACCACGTTTGGCGCGGTCAAGGCCGGCGGCAACGGCGTCTTCAGCGAGACCGGCACGGGGAATTTCACCGGGACCTTCAACGGCGCCGTCAGCGGCGTCGAGGGCATCGCGCTTGAGCGCTTTGGCGGCGGCGCCATCAACGTCACGGTCGCCGGCAATGTGACGGGCGTCGATACCGGGATCTTTCAGGAGACCGTGGACGGCGCGAACACCCTGCACGTCACCAACGGCGCGGTGGTCACCGGCGCCAGTGACGACGAGGCGGTCGCGGTCGAGGCGACCGGCCTGGGCGGGGTCAGCGTCACCACCGATACGGGTACGGATCTCGAAGCCAGCGGCGGCGGCTCCGCCCATGGCATTTTCGCGAAGACCTTCACCGGCAACGTATCCGTCGTCTCGAACGGAACCATCGGCGCGCTGGCCCCGGTGACCGCCTATGGCATCCTGGCGGAGAACGGCAATGCGACCGGGCCGGGGGCGAACGGCACGCTCAGCGTCACCGCCGGCGGCGCGATCAAGGCGGCGGAATCCGGCATCGGCGCCTTCAATTTCAACTCGGGCAGCGGCGCCGCCGTCGGCAACAGCACCGTCAACGCCATCAATGTGGTGACCACCGCGCCGATCCAGGCCGGCAGCGTCGGCATCGACGCCGAGGTCGACAGCTTCAACGGCGCCAACAACGACAACATCAACATCAATGTCGGCGGCAATGTCGTCAGCGGCAATCAGGGCGTGTTCGCCCAGACCAACGGCGGCGGCAATATCAACATCGTCACCCAGCCGGGCGCGCTGATCACCTCGACCAACAACGATGGCATCGACGCCTTCGCGCTGGGCGGCGGCAACGTCTTCGTCCACCTGCTCGACGGCGGCATCAATTCGAACACCACGGGTGCGGGCCCGGCCGGCGTCACCTGCTCCAACTGCTCCGCGCCGCCGGCGGCCGGCTTCTTCGACCCGAACGGCGTGCATCTCACCGCGAACATGACCGGCACGGTGACGTTCATCACCGACGACTTCGTCAACAACCAGGGTCCAGGCGACGGCATCCTGACCTCGACGGTCGACGGCGCCAACAGCGTGACGGTCAACGCCAACATCACCAACACCCTGGGCTCGGGTGTCGTCGCGCTGGCCACCGGCAACGGCACGGCGACCGTCAACCTGGGCAATGTGACTAAGACGGCCGGGAACGTCACGACGAACCAGATCTTCTCGGTCTCGACCACCGGAGGTAACGGCGTCGTGGCGGAGAATACCTTCGTCACCGGCAATCAGACGGCCACTGTCAACGTCACGGCCCCGGGCAACGTCACCGTCACCAACGGCGCTTCGGGCATAGTGGGCATCGCCGCCGAGACGTCCGCCTCCGGAAGCGGCAGCCGCGCCAGCGTCGTCATGACCGGCGCGGCGGGCGGAACTATCTCGGTCGAAGGCGCCGGGAGCAACGACGGCGTGTTTGCCGAAGCCACTCATGGCGGCTCGGCTTCGGTGACCACCAATGCCGGCCGCACGGTCACGGTCGGTCTGAACGGCGGCAATTTTGATAGTGGCGTCAGTGTTTTCAGCTTTGGCGCGGGCCCCGCGACCGTCACCCTCGGCGCCAACAACACCATCACGGTCGGCAATTTGAGCAGCATCGACAGCCAAGGCGTTCGCGCGTCTGCGGACCTTGGCCCGGCCGTCGTTATCGCTGGCGACGGTGAATCGATCACCGTCAACGGCAACAACACGATCGGCAACAATTCGCTCGGCGTGGTGGCGGTGAGCGATTCGGGCAACGCCACGGTCATGGTCGGCAACGCGACCACGGGCTCTGGCATTCGAGTGATCGATCTGGGGACCAATGCTAGCAGCATCGCCGTGTCAGCCTTCTCGCCGCTGGGGAACGCCACGGTGGCCATCGGCACCACGAGCGTCAGCAATACGAACGGCGTGGCGATCCAGGCGGCCACGTTCGGCAGCGCCGCGGCTGCTTCCGTGACGACTTTCGGTAACGCGAGCAGCACCAACGACAGCGCAATTCTGACGGACAGCGACGGGGGCGCCACCACCATCAACGTCAATGGCGGTGTGACCAAGGGCCTCGGCATGGTGGTGGCCAACGTCTCCATCCCCGTGATCCAGTTCAACCAGTTCGCGGCCAACACCACCACGACGATCGGCATCGGCGCGGCGGGCACGGTTGAGTCGAATACGGCCTCGCTGACTGGCCTCGCCATTGCTTCCGGCAATGCGAGCCTTGGCAGCGTGGTGGTCAACGACGTCGGCCACCTGATCGGCGACGTCGACTTCTCCAACCTGGTCGGCAACGGCACGGTGGGGAACATCTCCAACACCACGGTGAACGTCACCGGCGGCGGCGTGTGGCTGACCAGCGGGACATCGAAGTTCGGCAACGGCGCGCTCGGGGCCGGCAACGCGACGGTGGCCAGCGATACGGTCACCACCGGCGGCCCCGGCGGCAACGGCCTGATCCAGACGGTGGGCGCCACCACCTTCGTGTTCGGGACCACCACCAAGAACAGCTACACCAATGTCGGCACGACCCAGGTCGGCTCCAACGGCGCGCCGTCGACCTTCACCCTGACCGGCGGGCCGATCGTGCTGGCCAACGCCGGGGTGATCGACCTCTCGACCGGCGTGGTGGGGACCGACGCCCTGACCGGGCTCACCACGGTCTTCGTCGGCGTCGCCGGCGGCCAGATCGCCACCAAGGCGCAGCTGGGCGGCGTCGGCTCGATCGCCAGCGTGCTG
>DASYAQ010000418.1:0-3581 GCA_036501225.1 Caulobacteraceae bacterium
CGCGCCGCCAAGACCGAGGTCAAGGGGGTCGCGCGCGAAGTGGCGCTGGCCATCGCGGCGCTGGAAAGCCCGGATTCGGCGACGGCCGCGAGGCGGCCCAAGTCGGCGACGCCGCCCATCACCGGCAAGGCGCCCGAAGCCGAGGTCGAGGCCGCCCCGCCGGCGGCCGCGCCCGCCGCGCCCGTCGAGCCGAGCAAGACGGCCGCGAAGCCGGCGGTCAAATCCGAGCCGGCCCCGCCGGCCGCCGCACCGCCAGCTGCGGCGACGCCAGCGTCCCCGGCGACGGCTCTAGCAGCGGCGGCCGCGCCCGTCGCAGTCGCGGCCACCCCCGTGGCTGCAGCCAGCGCGGCGCCGACGGCAACGGCCAAGCCAGCGGTCGCGCCAGCCACAGCCGCTCCCGCGGCCGCGGCCACTGCGGCGCCGCGCTTCGTCGCTCCGGCGACCGCGGCTGGCTCATCCCGGATCGTGATCTTCGCCGTCGTCGGGGTGCTGGTTCTGGCGCTCGTCGGGGGTGGCGCCTGGTACCTGATGAACCAGCATCATAATCCGCCGGCGCCGGTCGCGAGTTCATCCATCGCCACCGTCGCGCCGACCGCCTCACCGGCCTCCGCGCCGACCAACACGCCGGCGGCCGTCGATCCGACCGTCGCGGCGGTGAAGGCCGCCGGGCCCATGGGCGGCAAATGGGCGCCGCCCGGCCTGGGCTGCGATGCCCCGATCGTCATCGCGGTCGCTAGCGGCGCCATCTCGATGACCGTGGCCGGAAGCACCTCGACCGCCACGATCGAACCCAGCCCCACGCCCGGCGTGATCAACGCCAGGGGCGAGGACGGCGGCAAATATACCTACAGCCTCGGTCAGGACGGTTCGCTGTCGATGGTCGATCCGACCAACCAGGCCATGAAGATGACCAAATGCGCCGGGTAGTCGCCATCGGCCTGGTCGTCACGCTCGGCGCGTTCACGCTCGGTGCGTTCACGCTGGGCGCCGGCGCGGCGCGGGCCGCGACCCCGGCCGAGGTGCTCTGCGCCTCCTACAAGAACGCGGTGGCCAAGGAGACCGATCGCGCCAAGCGCGACGCGATGATCAAATCGCTGCCGCATGGCTGCGAGGTGAAGGCGCCGCCGCCCGTCCACAGGGAACCGGCCCGCCAGCAGGTTCAGCAAATCCCCGAGGCGATCCCCGAAGCGCAGCCCGAGCCGCCGCCAGAGCCCTTGCCGCCGAGCCAGCCGCTGCCCAGTGGCGTCAGCGTCGACCAGGCCCTGAAGAACGGCAACAAGGCCTATCAGAACCACGACTATGCCGAGGCCATGCGCTGGTTCAACATGGCCGCCGGCCAGGGCGACGCGGTCGCCGAGGACGATGTCGGCGAGCTCTATTTCTTCGGCCACGGCGTTCCGGTCGACTATGCCAAGGCGATGGTCTGGTATCGCCGTTCGGCCGCCCAGGGCAATGCGACCGCGCAGGACGGCATCGGCGCGCTCTACGCGCGCGGCCAGGGCGTGGCGGTGAACTATGGCGAGGCGCTGAAGTGGTTCCGGCAATCGGCGGAGCAGGGCAATTCGGACGCGGCGAACTGGCTTGGCTACTTCTATACCCACGGGCTCGGCGTCGCCGTGAACGTGACCGAGGCGCAGGAATGGTACGCCAAGTCGAGGGCCGACAAGGACGCGGGACGCTAGGCAAGATTGTCCGGGCTGGCCAAAGCGGCTGGGCGGCTATGCTCGTATTTGGCCACGAAAAACACGAAAAACACGAACAGGTCGCGCCCTCTCAGAATACCAGCGGCCTGAGGCGCGCCTTCGGCGCGCGCCTCTGTTTTCGTGATTTTCGTGATTTTCGTGGTTCAGTCTTCGGCAGGGCATGGCACCCGCCTCGCCGACGATGGAATCCAAGCCATGACCTTCTCGAATGTTGGGCGGTCCATGCGGGCCTGCCCAGGCTCGCGGAGGTCGCGCCGGGCGCGATGCTGAAGTGACAGCTCCAGGCGTCCAACTCAGGCTGCAGCGTCCGATCGATCCGGATCGGGACCATGCCCGTGGGGATGTCGCCGGCCGGGACAGAATCGCGGTCCTGGTCTATGGCGACTATCTTTGCCCCTACTGCCGCCGGCTTCGCAGCGTGCTCGAGCGCCTGCGCCACGCCCTCGGCGACCGCCTGGTCTATGTCTTCCGCCATTTTCCGAACGAACACGCCCATCCCGGCGCGGAGTTCGCCTCCGAGGCCGCGGAGGCGGCCGGCCGCCAGGGCCAGTTCTGGCCCATGCATGACGCCCTCTATGACCGCGAGCCGCCGCTGACCCGCGAGCATGTGCTCGAGGCCGCCCGGTCCATCGGCCTGGACATGGACCGCTTCAATCGCGATCTCGCCGACCCACAGATCCACGACCGGGTCGTCGAGGACCTCGCCGACGGCAAGACCAACGGCGTCACCGCGACCCCGACCATCTTCGTCGACGGCCAGCGCTATGACGGCGCCTGGGACTTCTATTCCATGCTCGAGGCCCTCGAGCGCCCGGTCGGCGCGCGACTGCAGCGCACGGCGCGCGCCTTCGCCAGCCTGCCGGCCTCGGCGGGCCTGGTTCTGCTGCTGGCTGCCGCCGCGGCGGTGGTCTGTGTGAACACGCCGCTCGCATCGCTCTATTGGCACATCGTCAACGCTCGGCTGGGCATCGGGATGAGCGTCGGGGGCCTGTCGCTGAGCGTGGCCGACTGGTGCTCCGAAGGCCTGCTGACCGTGTTCTTCCTGCTGGTCGGGCTGGAAATCCGCCGCGAGATGACCGCCGGCGCCTTCACCGACAAGCGCGCCGCCGCCTTGCCGATCCTCTGCGCCATCGGCGGGGTGCTGGCGCCGGCGGCGATCTATCTGGCGATCAATCGCGGGGCGACCGCGCCCGGCTGGTCGGCGCCCACCTCGACCGGCATCGCCTTCGCCCTCGGCATACTGGCCGTGCTCGGTCGGCACGCGCCCACCAGCCTGAAGGTTTTCATCGCGGCGCTAGCGGTGGTCGACGACATCCTGTCTATGTTTGTCCTGGCGGTCTTCTATCCGCAGGACTTCCAGCCGCTCTGGCTCCTGGCCAGCGCCGCGGCCATCGGCCTGATGTTCGCCCTCAACCGCTGGCGGGTCTATGTCGGCTGGCCCTATCTGGTGGTCACGGTGGGGCTCTGGCTGTCGCTGCAGACCGCCGGCGTCAGCGCCGCCCTGGCCGGCGTGGTGCTGGCCGCCTTCCTGCCGACCCGGCCGGCCCCCGCCGCCGGGCCGCTGCTGGCGCAGGCCGCAACGGCGCTGGCGGCCCTCGAACATGCCCAGACCGACGCGCGCGACGCCAAGGGCGACAAGCCGTCGCTCGAGCAGGAGCCGATCTGGGAGTGGGCCAGCCGCAACCTCTCGGCCGCCAGCGGACGGTTGATGTCGCCCGCCGAGCGGGTCGAGCGCGCCGCCTCGCCCTGGTCGGCCTATGCGGTGCTGCCGCTGTTCGCCTTCACGGCGACGGGGATCTCGTTCAGCGTCGATCTGCGCTCATCCGGGTCACTGCATGTGCTTACCGGCGTGGTCATCGGCCTGGTCGTCGGCAAGCC
>DASYAQ010000419.1:0-6819 GCA_036501225.1 Caulobacteraceae bacterium
AGCATGGCGTCGACGGCAGCATCCGGGACGGTGCGGAAGACCACGCTCATCAGCCCATTGGCGCCGGTGAAATCGCGCTTCCACAAGCCGTGGTCCGGCGAATGGGCCAGCGGCGGATAGAGCACGTCGGCCACCTCCGGCTGCTGCAGCAGCCAGTTGGCGACGATCGCGGCGTTCTCGGCATGGCGGGCAAGGCGCGTCGGCAGGGTGCGCAGGCCGCGCAGGCCCTGATAGGCGTCGTCCGGCGAGACCGACCAGCCGAAGTTCCACACCGCCTCGTCCAGGGCGTGGGTGATGCGCGCGTCGCGGGCGGCCGCGCTGCCCAGGAACACATCGGAATGGCCGGTGACGTACTTGGTCAGGGCCTGTACGCTGATGTCGACGCCCAGGGCCAGCGGCTTGCAGAGCAGGCCGGCGGCCCAGGTGTTGTCGACCATGGTCAAGACGCCCTTGGCGCGCGCGGCGGCGGCGATGCCCGGCACATCCTGGATCTCGTAGGTCAGCGAGCCGGGGGATTCCATCACGATCAGCCTGAGCGCCGGGCCGCCGGCGGCCAGCACCTGTTCCGGCGTCGAGCGCGGCGAGTAATAGGTCACCTTGACCCCGAAGCGGGTCAGCACCTTGTCGAAGAAGCGGCGGGTGGGGGCGTAGGCGCTGTCTGTGACCAGCACTTCGTCGCCGGCGCGCAGCACCGCCATGGCCGCGGCGGTGACGGCGGCCAGGCCGGAGGGGAAGAGCCGCACGCCCGTGGCGCCCTCCAGCTCGCACAGCGCTTCGGCGAGGGCCTCGTGCATGCCCAGCCCGCCCCGGCCATAGGTGACGTTGTCGTGATTATACAGGGAGGCGGCGTCGGGCAGCAGCACCGTCGAGCCGCGCTGGATCGGCGGGCCGACCGTACGTGACAGCGCCCGCGGCCTGGCGCCGGCGCGGATCAGGCGCGTGGCCTCCGCATCCTGGCGCTTTTCGGCCACGCCTAGGCGCCCGTGACGACGGGCGTATCCGCCAGGCCGCCCCATTCGGTCCAGGAGCCGTCATAGACCGGCGCGCGCCAGCGCCCCAGCCGCGCCAAAGCCAGCGATAGGATGGCGGCGGAAATGCCCGAGCCGCAGCTGGTCAGAACCGGCCGGTCGAGATCGACGCCGGCCTCGGCGAACAGCGGCTCCAGCTCCGCCCTGGCCAGAAGCGTCCCGTCGGCCGCGACCACCGCGCTGGAGGGCAGGCTTCGCGCGCCCGGCATGTGGCCGCCGCGCAGGCCGGCCCTCGGCTCCGGCGCCTCGCCGAGAAAACGGGCCGCGGCGCGGGCGTCGAGGATCTGCTCGGCATGGGTTTCGACCACGCCAAGCACCGAGGCAAGGTCGCGCACCAGGCCCGCGTCCAGCTTCGCCTTGAACTCGCCGTGCGGGTTCTGCGGCCAGCCCTGTTCCACCGGATGATCCTCGGCCATCCATTTCGGCAGGCCGCCGTCCAACACGGCCACCGCCTTGTGGCCCATGGCGCGGAAGGTCCACCAGACCCGCGGCGCGGAGAACAGGCCCTGGGCGTCATAGATCACGACGTCCGAGTCCGGCTCGACGCCCAGCCGGCGCGCGTGCACGGCGAATTCCGCCGGATCGGGCAGCATGTGGGGCAGGGGATTGGCGTGGTCGGCGATCTCGTCGATGTCGAAGAAGACCGCGCCCGGAATGTGCCGCTCCGCGTGCTCGGCGCGGGCGTCGCGCGGGGTTCCCGGCATGAACCAGGTGGCGTCGATGATGACCAGGCCGGGACTGCCCAGCCGTTCGGCCAGCCAGTCGGTGGAAACCATGGGGTCGTCGTTATTGGGCAGGCTCATAGCCAGGGCGGCGTTGGCAGGCCGCGCTCCTTGAGGAATTCGGGGTTGAACAGCTTGCTCTGATAGCGCGAGCCGTAGTCGCAGAGGATGGTCACGATGGTGTGGCCGGGTCCGAGATCGCGCGCCAGGCGGACCGCGCCGGCGATATTGATCCCGGTCGAACCGCCCATGACCATGCCCTCGTGCTCGGCCAGCTCATAGATGGCGCCCATCATCTCTTCGTCGGAGACGCGATAGGGATAGTCGATGTGCAGGCCCTCGAGATTGGCGGTGATGCGGCCCTGGCCGATGCCTTCGCTGATCGAGGTCCCCTCGGCCTTCAGCTCGCCGTGGGCGTAGTAGTCGTAAAGCGCCGCGCCGCCGGGATCGGCCAGGCCGATGGCGATGTCCGGCGTCCTGTCGCGCAGCGCCATGGCGACGCCGGCCAGCGTGCCGCCGGTGCCGACCGCGCAGATGAAACCGTCGATGCGGCCGCCGGTCTGGGCCCAGATCTCCGGCCCGGTGCCTTCGAGGTGCGCCTGGCGGTTGGCGACATTGTCGAACTGGTTGGCCCAGATGACCCCGGCCGGCGCCTTGGCCGCCAACTCTTCGGCCAGGCGGCCGGAATAGCGCACATAGTTGTCGGGGTTCGAATAGGGGACGGCGTCCACCTCGACCAGTTCGGCGCCCATCAGGGTGATGGCGTCCTTCTTCTCCTGGCTCTGGGTGCGCGGGATGACGATGGTGGTGTGATAGCCCAACGCCCGGGCGACCATGGCCAGGCCGATGCCGGTATTGCCGGCGGTGCCCTCGACGATGCGGCCGCCGGGCTTGAGCAGGCCGCGCCGCTCGGCGTCGCGGATGATGTAGAGTGCGGCGCGATCCTTCACCGACTGGCCGGGATTGAGGAACTCCGCCTTGCCGAGGATCTCGCAGCCGGTGGCGGCGCTCGCCCCGCGCAGACGGATCAGGGGCGTGTCGCCGATGGTGTCGAGAACGCTGGCTGCGACCATGATCCTACATCGCGGGCGATCGGCCGGCGCGCAAGAGCCAATCACTCCGCGGCGGATCGAACCGCGGTCAGCCAGGCCCCGACGCCGCCCAGCACGCTTTCCGGGTCCTGATAGCCGCGGCTGATGGGGGTGAAGGTCTTGTCGGCGTTCGGCCCGACGATCAGCGTCGGAAAGCCGGTGACGCCGGCGCGCTGCGACAGCGCATAGTCGCGCCAGGTTTCCGATTTCAGCGCCTCGTCGGCCAGCCCGGCGGCGAAGGTGTCGCGGTCGAAGCCCAGTTCGACGGCCAGATCGACCAGGACCGCGGTCTTGGTGACGTCCAGGCCGTCGGCATAGAAGGCGCGCTGGATGCGGGCCAGGTAGTCGATCGCCAGGTCGGCGCCGGTGCGGCGCGCCAGCACCACCGCGCGGGCCGCGGGATCGGTGTCATATACGAAGCCGTCCAGACCGATCAGGCCGTCGCCGAAGGGCTGGCCGGTGAGTTCGTGGATTTCTTGCCAGTGGCCGACCAGGTTGCGCCGGGCGTCCTCGGGCATCGGCGTGGTGGTCCCGGGCCGCAAGCCCCCCATGACCAGGCGGATCGGCAGGATCTCGGCCGTCCGCTCACGCAACGCTTCGACCACCGGTGAGAACCCCCAGCACCACGAGCACATCGGGTCGGCGAAATAGATGAAATGCAGGCCGTCCATGGGAAAACTCCCCATTCAGATGATCGGATAGGCTCTTGTTTAGCCACGAAAAACACGAAAAACACGAACATTCAGAGCCCAGCCCTCTCGATGCGCGCCTTGGCGCGCCTTCAAGACCGCTTCCTGGCCATGAGCCCTATTTTCGTGCTTTTCGTGTTTGTCGTGGTTCCTTCTTCAACTGGTCGGCGCGCCTAGGCCTTGCCCAGGGTCAGTTGCACCACGTTGGTGCGGCCGGTGCGGAAGCCGGCTTCGCAATAGCTGAGATAGAAACGCCAGAGCTTGCGGAACCGCTCGTCGAAGCCCAGCGGCGCGACGTGCGCCCAATTGGCCTCGAACCGTTCGGCCCACAGGCGCAGGGTCTCGGCATAGTGGGGGCCGAACCGGGCGATCCCGCGCCATTCCAGGCCGGCGCGATCGGTTTCCTGCCGCACGCGCTTTTCCGAGCCCAGCATGCCGCCGGGAAAGACGTATTTCTGAATGAAATCCGCGCGTCGGCGGTACTGATCGAAGAACTCGTCGCGGATGGTGATGATCTGCAACCCCGCCCGGCCGCCGGGCGCCAGCGCGCTGTGGATCTTGCCGAAATAGGCCGGCCAGTAGCGTTCCCCGACCGCTTCGAACATCTCGATCGAGGCCACCCGGTCGAACCGGCCCTCCACGTCGCGATAGTCGATCAGGCGGATGTCGGCTTTCTCAGCCAAGCCTTTCTCGAATAAGCGCTTTTTGGCAAAGTCGTACTGTTCGCGCGAAATGGTGACGCCGGTCACCTTGGCGCCCACCTCGCGGGCGGCGAACTCGGCGAAACCGCCCCAGCCGCAGCCGATCTCCAGCACGTGGTGGCCGGGCGCCAGGCCCATGCCGCGGGCCAGCTCGGCGTATTTGTGCCGCTGGGCGTCATCCAGCGGCTGGCCCTCGCGTTCGAACCAGGCCGAGGAATAGGTCATGCCGGAGTCGAGCCAGCGCTCGTAGAAGGCGTTGCCCAGGTCGTAGTGGGCGCTGATGTTGCGCCGCGATCCGCTGCGCGTGTTCGAAT
The DNA here is from genome assembly GCA_036501225.1 of Caulobacteraceae bacterium. Lineage (GTDB taxonomy): Bacteria > Pseudomonadota > Alphaproteobacteria > Caulobacterales > Caulobacteraceae > Poindextera. The sequence goes on from DASYAQ010000419.1 coordinate 4,546, forward strand.
TCAGCAAATGGGCGAGATAGTTGACGGCCCGGCTCAACGGATTGCCGTGCACCAGCCCATGCAGGCGATCGAAGTTGAGGCCGGCGGACTCCAGCACCGCCGTCAGGTCGGGCGTGTCCCAGTCACCGGCCATGAAGCCTTCGGCGAAACCGATGTCGCCCGAGGCCATCACCCGCCGCATGCAGCGGAAATCGTTGACGGTTACGCGGGCGTCTGGGCCGGGCTGGCTGCCGTGAATGGGGATTTCCCGCCCAGAAGGCAGGGTGAAGGTGATCGAGCCCCACAGCCAGTTGCGGGCCGCGATCCGAAGCGCCGCGCGGAAAACCGCCGGCGCCTTGCGCAGATCCGGCCAGTCGCCGAATGCGGCTTCGGTCGCGCGCACCTGGGTGAGGTCGCTCATGACTCCGCCCTTTTTCCCCTGCCCCAGCCTAGAATGTCACGAAGTGGGAATGGATGCACGACCCGAGACGCCCGAAGCGATAACCGCTATCCGCATCGACGATTCCCTCTGGCCACCCGCCGTGTCAGTTCTACGGTCGCGCTCGCGGATCGGATAAGCCGGGCGAAAAGGGAGCTTTGAAGGACGCCGCATGGCCCTGTTGCACTTGAAAAAATGGAACCTCGCCATCGGCGACGGCCAGCCGCTGGTCTGCATCGCCGGCCTGAACGCGCTGGAAGACCTGGACCTGGCGCTTCTGGTCGCGCGGCGGCTGCAAGCCGAGACTGCCGCGCTGGGCATGCCGTTCATCTTCAAGGCCAGCTTCGACAAGGCCAACCGCTCGTCGATGCAGAGCTATCGCGGCCCGGGACTCGAAAGCGGCCTGGCCATGCTGGCCGCGGTCAAGGCCGAGCTGAACGTGCCGATCTGCACCGACATCCACGAGGTCGCGCAGGCCGGCCCGGTCTCCGAGATCGCCGACGTGGTGCAGATTCCGGCCTTTCTCTGCCGTCAGACCGACCTGATCGTCGCCGCGGCCAGGGCCGTGCAGCGCGCCGGCGGCTGGCTGCACGTCAAAAAGGGTCAGTTCCTCAGCCCCCTGGACGGCCGCAACATCATCGACAAGATCAAGGAGGCGGTGGAGACCGACCTGACCATCCTGTGCGAGCGCGGCGTCTCCTTCGGCTACAACAACCTGGTGGTCGACATGCTGGGCATACCGGAGATGCGGGCGTTGGGGGTTCCGGTGACCATCGACGCCACCCACGCGGTGCAGCTGCCTGGCGCCAATCCGCTGACCAACGGCGCCTCCGCCGGCGGCCGGCGCGAGGGCGTGCCGGTGATCGCCGCGGCGGCGGTGGCGGCCGGGGCCGACGGCGTCTTCCTGGAATTCCACCCCAATCCTGAAAAGGCGCTGTGCGACGGCCCAAGCTGCCTGCCGCTCGACGCCGCCGGCCCGCTACTGGCCAGGCTGAAAGCCGTCCACGCCGCGGTGAACGGCTAGGTTTTCCGTCCGACAGACCGGCCGGGCTGTCCTTTGCGATCCTTCTCCCCTCGCGATGCCCTCGCGGGAGACGGGTTCGGGTGGCGAAGCCTTCCTTGCGACTTGACGGTGGTTTTCGCAGAGCCGACACCCAGGCCATGGACCTGATCAGCCTCCAGTCCCTGCTCAGCGCGATGCGTGGCGCCAAGGTCGCCTGCGTCGGCGACCTGATGGTCGATCGCTTCGTCTATGGCGAGGTCAACCGCATCTCGGCGGAGGCGCCGATCCCGATCATGAGCCGGGCGCACGAGACCGTCATGCTGGGCGGCGCCGGCAACGTGGCGCGCAACGTCGCCTCCCTGGGCGCCGCGGCCCGGCTGGTCGGGGTCATCGGCAAGGACGGGGCCGGTCACGAAGCGCTGCGCCTGCTGGCCGAGGAGACCGAGGTCGAGGGCTTCCTGGTCACCGATCCGGACCGCCCGACCACGGTCAAGGCCCGCTTCCTCTCCGGCGGCCAGCAGCTGTTGCGCGTCGACGACGAGGCCAGACACGCCATTGCCGGCGACGTCGAGGCCCAGCTGATCCGCGCCATCGAGAACGCCGCCGCCGGCGCCGGCGCGATCCTGATCTCCGACTACGGCAAGGGCGTCGTCACCCCGGCCGTGATCGAGGCCTGCCATGCGGCGGCCAGGCGTGAAGGCGCCCAGCTGATCGTCGATTCCAAGGCCCGCTCGTTCGACCGCTATGGCGCCGCCGACCTGGTCAAGCCGAACGCCGCCGAACTGGCCTACGCCACCGACCTGCCCACCGAGACCGACGCCGATATCGAGGCCGCCCTGGCGCGCGCGCTGCA
>DASYAQ010000420.1:0-2854 GCA_036501225.1 Caulobacteraceae bacterium
ATGGTGGTCGACACCCACGGCCGCGCCTATGTCGGCAATTTCGGCTTTCCGCTCTATCCGCGCGGCGAGATGAAGCCGGCGAAGCTGGCGCGGGTCGATCCGGACGGCTCGCTGCACGAGGCCGCCGACGACCTGATCTTCCCGAACGGCGCGGTGATCACCCCGGACGGCAAGACCCTGGTGGTCGGGGAAACTTTCGCCGGCCGCATGACCGCCTTCGATATCGCGCCGGACGGGGGCCTGTCGAACCGGCGCGTCTGGGCGAGCCTGCCCGAGGCCGCCGTGCCCGACGGCTGTTGCCTGGACGCCGAGGGCTCCGTCTGGGTCGCTTCGCCGACCACCAACGAGGTCATCCGCCTGCACGAAGGCGGCCGGGTCTCCGAGCGCATCGATGTCGGGCGCGGGGCCTATGCCTGCATGCTCGGCGGCGACGACCGCAAGACCCTGTTCGTCCTGGTTTCCGACGAGTCCGACCCGCAGATCACCCGCGCCAACCGCACCGCGGGCATCGTGGCGGTGGCGGTCGAGGTGGCGGGCGCCGGGTTGCCGTGAAGCGCCCAGGGGGGCGCGGTGTTCGGTCTTGCTGGCGGCGACGATGAGGGCGCTCGGCGGTCCTCAAAACCCGCCGCTTAGCGCAAACTTCGCGAAGTGGGCCTGCACCTCGCGCGCGTGGGCGTCGTACTGGCTCTTCAGGAAGAAGCGCACGCCGACGCCGAGGAGGAGGCCGGCGACATTGGTGACCAGAGCCAACAGCAGGGCCACGACGATGAAGACCGCCCAGACGCCGAGATAGGTCGCCCAGCCGAGGACGCCGTTTTCCTTGCGCCAGTAGCGGAAGATGTAGAGCCCGCGCAGGATCCGGTGCCGCTCCGGCTCGGCCATGAGGAAGAGCGAGACCGCGGCCCGGTTGTTGGCGTTGCGCCGCAGGATGATGCTCAGCAGGTCGCGCGTGCGCTCCAGCTGGTTCTGCGCCAGCGCGATGCGGGCGGCGACGCGCAGCACATATTCCGAGTCCGGGCTGATCCGCAGCGCCTCTTCGATATTGGCCTCAGCCGCCTTGGGACCGCGCAGCTCAAGCAGATTGTCGGCGCGCTGGGCCAAGAGGACGGACGAGGCCGGCGCGACGGCCAGGCCCTGGTCGCAGATGGCGATGGCCGCCTTGTTCTCCTTCTGGTCGGAGGAGCACATGGCCAGGATGTGGTAGCCGAGCGGCTCGCGCGGATCGAGCCCGACCGCTTCGCGGGCCACCTTGGCGGCCTCGTAAGGCCGGTTTCGCCGGCGCAGGATCTCGGCGCGGACCCGATGGCCGGTGGCGCCGTTCGGCGCGACGCGCACCAGGTCGCCGGCGGCCTCTTCGGCGAGATTGAGCTCATCCAGATTGAGATGAACCTGGGCCAAGCCGGCGAGCGCGTTGGTGTTTTCCGGATCGGCCGCCAGGGCGTCCTTGAACTGGCGCATGGCCCCGCGCGGGTTGCCGGCGCGGACCAGCGCCCAACCGGCCTGGGCCAGCGGCTCGCTCTGCGCGGCGCTCATGGCTCAGCGTTTGTGTTTGTCGAGGAAGGCGACCACGTCGTCATAGAGGCCGCCTTCATTGGCGAACTTGGCGTAGTTGCGGGCCTCGGTCAGCCATTCCAGCGTCGTCGCCCGGGCGGTGCGCACCGCCTTGGCCAGATGGGCGTCGGTCAGCTCGACGACGTGGTTTTCGTCCAGGCTCTGCTCGATGGCCTCGTCGCAGGCCATGTCGACCACCTGGGCCAGGTCGGCGGAGGAAAAGCCCGAACTGGCGTTGACGATCGGCGCCAGGTTCAGCCCCTCGGCGCCCGGCCGCTCGGCCAGCATCAGCTTCAGGATCGCCGCGCGCGCGGCGGCGTCCGGCGGCGGCACGAACAGCACCCGGTCGAAGCGGCCCTGGCGGCGGAAGGCCGGATCGATGGCCCAGGGCACATTGGTGGCGGCCAGCACCAGCACGCCCTCATTGTCGGCGCCGACCCCGTCCATCTCGGAGAGGAAGGTCGAGACCAGGGCGCCGGTATGGGTGGTCTCCGACGCGCCGCGGCGGCTGGCCAGGGCCTCGATCTCGTCGAAGAACAGCACGGCGGGCGCCTTGTCGCGCGCCTCGGCGAACAGGCCGGCCATGCGCTTTTCCGACTCGCCCAGCCATTTGGACAGGATCTCCGGGATGCTGACCGAAACGAAGGCCGCGTCGACCTCGCCGGCGGTGGCCCTGGCCAGCATGGTCTTGCCGCAGCCCGGCGGGCCATAGAGCAGGATGCCGCCGCCGGCCTTCTTCTTGAACTTGTCGAACAGCGCCTTCCTGGTGAAGGGCAGGATGATCTTGCGGCGGATCTCCGCCTTCACCTCGTCCAGCCCGCCGACATCGGCGAAGGTGACGGTCGGGCGGCGATGCGCCGGCGGTTCGGGCAGGGGCTGGCCGGCGATAGGACGGCCCTTCAGGTCGACCACATTGGCCGCCGCCTCGGCCGGAACCGCCAGCGCCGCTTCGAGGGCCGCATCCGCCAGCTCGGGCCTCGCCTCGACGGCGCGGGCATAGGTTTGCGCGGCCTCCGCGCCGCGGCCCAGCGCCAACTCCGCCCGCGCCTTGGCGACGCCCAGCGCCGGGTCATCGCCCTCGGCCCAGGTCAGGGCGGCTTCCGCGCGCTCGTGATCGAGCAGCAGGGCCGAGGCCATCAGGCGGGTGTCGTCGCTGTGCGGTCCGGGCTCGCCCGCCTCCAGCCATTCGAGCGCGCGCTCGCAATCCACCGCCTCGCCGGCGGCGCGCAGCATGGCGCGCACGACGCCGCCGGAGTTCGGCGCGGCGCGGGCGGCGTCCAGCAGATCGTCCAGCTCGCTCAGG
>DASYAQ010000421.1:0-4383 GCA_036501225.1 Caulobacteraceae bacterium
CCGCCGAGACCGCCTGCGCCACCTCCAGGGCCGCCGGGTGCGCCGGCCAGGCCGCCGAGACCGCCAGGACCACCGCCGACGCCACTCAGGACACGATTGGCCCGCGTCGACTCCAAGGCGACGTGACGTGGTAGTTTGGCCCTTTGGAGAGGCCGGGCACTGAGGCGTCGTCGTGGACCAGAGCGAATATACGATCAGGCGCGCGGCGCTCGCGGACGCCGCGGCGCTGGCCCAGGTCCATGAAACCACCTGGCGCGAGACCTATATCGGCCTGATGTCCGAGCAGCTGCTCGACGCGCTGACCGCCGATGCGAGAACCGAAGCCTGGCGGCGTATTCTTTCAGGCGAGACCGGATATCTGTCGACGACCTATATCGCCGAGCGAGCGGGCGCGTTTGTCGCGTTCGGCTCGTGCGGCGAACAACGCGACCCGGACTTCGTCGCCGCGGGTTACGACGGCGAGTTCGCCGCGGTCTACGTGCTCAGGAGCGATCAGAGACGCGGGCTCGGCAAGCGGCTGATGACCGCGATGATGCGCGACCTCGCCGACCGAGGGCTGACCGGCTTCACCCTCTGGGTGCCGCGCGACAACATCCCCGCCAGATCGCTCTATGAGCAACTCGGCGGCCAGCTGATCGGTCAGAGGACGGACGCCCGCGAGCAGGGAACGCTCATGGAAGTGGCCTACGGCTGGCCAGGGCCGTCCTTGGCGCCGGAAGCCTGACCCCCAATCGGCCTTTCGCGCGCCCGAGTCCGGGGGTAAGGCAGCGTCGACCATCAACCGCCAGGCCTCGCGAGCGCACATGATCGGCAAACTGAACCACGTCGGGATCGCCACGCCGTCGATCGAGCAGTCGTGGAAGCTCTATCGCGACGTGCTCGGCGTCACCGACATCACCGAGAAGCGCGCGTTGCCGGAGCAGGGGGTCTGGGTCAGCTTCGTCAACCTGCCCAACGCCCAGGTCGAGCTGATCGAGCCCTATGGCGACGATTCGCCGATTACCGCATTTTTGGAAAAGAACCCGCGCGGCGGCCAGCACCACGTGTGTTTCGAGGTCGCCGACATCCTGGTCGCCCGCGACGCGCTGCGCGCCAAGGGCGCGACGGTGCTGGGAACAGGCGAGCCACGCATCGGCGCCCACGGCGTGCCGGTGATTTTCGTTCACCCGAAGGACATGGGCGGGGTATTGGTCGAACTGATGCAAACCCCGACGTCCGCCCACTGATGGGTCCAGCCCTGTCCTTCGTGGTCTATCTGACCCTCTGGTGGATCGTCTTTCTGGCCATCCTGCCCATGGGCACGATCAGCCATGCCGAGGCGGGCGTCGACAAGGGCGACGGCGGCGACCCCGGCGCGCCGCTGGACCCGAATATCAAGCGCAAGCTGGTGACGACGACCTGGGTGGCGCTGATCCCGTTCGCGGTGATCTGGGTCACGGTCTATTTCCACCTGATCGCCCTGCCGAACCTCGGCGCCGGCGCGCCCGGCGTATGACCGCCGACATCAAGCCCGCCCCGCCGTTCAGCGTCTGGGAACGGTCGGTCGCCATGCGCTATCTGCGCGCCAAGCGCAAGAACGGCGGCGTGGCGCTGATCTCGACCATCTCCTTCATCTTGATCATGCTGGCGGTGGCGATCCTGATCATCGTCATGTCGGTGATGAACGGTTTCCGCAGCGAGCTGCTCGACCGCATCCTGGGCTTCAACGGCCATATGCACGTGACCGGCGCGGTGCTGATGGAGCCCGAGCGCGACCTGGTGCTGCAGCGCATCCGCGCCATCCCCGGCGTGATCCAGGCCGCGCCGCTGGTCGAGGCCCAGGCCCTGGTGCAGGGCCGCGGCCAGACGTCGGGCGCGATCGTGCGCGGCATGACGCCGGAAGACGTGCGCGCCACCAAATTCATCGCCGGCAACATCAAGTCGGGCTCGCTGCAGGGCTTTGGCGACGGCGACTATGGCGGAGACCTGATCCTGGTCGGCGACCGGCTGGCCGCCTCCATGGGGGTCGGGCCCGGCGATACGCTCACCCTGACCTCGCCTACGGGGGCGGCGACCGCCTTCGGCTCGGCGCCCGTCTCCAAGGCCTTCACCGTCGCCGGCACCTTCAGCGTCGGCATGAGCCAGTACGACGAGGCCTTCATCTACATGCCGCTGGCCCAGGCGCAGCTGTTCTTCGGGCGCGGCACATCGGCCGACCAGATCGAGATCAAGCTGGAGGATCCGGACCGCAGCGCCGAGCTGCAGCCGCTGGTGCAGAAAGCCGTCGGCCCGGACGGGGTGGTCACCGACTGGCGCAACCAGGAGCAGGCCTATTTCAACGCGCTGGAGGTCGAGCGCACCACCATGACCCTGATCATGGGTTTGCTGGTGCTGATCGCCGCGGCCAACATCATTTCGTGCCTGATCATGCTGGTGAAGAACAAGAGCCGCGACATCGCCGTCCTGCGCACCCTGGGCGCTGGGCAGGGGGCGATCCTGCGCATCTTCTTCCTGTCCGGCTCGGCGATCGGGGCGCTGGGGACCGTGGCCGGCCTTCTGCTGGGCATCCTCTTTTGCCTGAACATCCAGCACATCCAGGGCATCGTCGAATGGGTGACCGGGACCCAGGTGTTCAACGCCGAGATCTATTTCCTCTCCCACATTCCAGCCAGGATCGACTGGCGCGAGGTTGGGTTTGTCGCCGCCTTCTCGCTGACCGCCTCCTTCGTCGCCACCCTGCCGCCGGCCTTCCAGGCGGCGCGGCTCGATCCGGTCGAGGCCCTGCGCTTTGAGTGAGCCGATCCTTACGCTGCGCGGGGTGAGGCGGGACTATCCGTCCGGCGAGCGCCTGCTGCAGGTGCTGAAGGGCGTCGACCTGGACGTGCAGGCCGGCGAGGTCGTCGGCCTGATCGGCCCGTCCGGCTCCGGCAAGTCCAGCCTGCTGCACGCGGCCGGCCTGCTCGAGCGGCCGACCGCCGGCCAGATCGTCATCGACGGCCGCGATTGCTCCAAGCTCAACGACGCGGCGCGCAGCCGGGTGCGGCTGGGCCTGGTCGGCTTCATCTACCAGTTCCATCACCTGTCGCCGGAGTTCAGCGCGCTAGACAATGTCGCCCTGCCACAGATGATGGCCGGGCGCACTCGCATCGCCGCGCGCCGCCGCGCCGGGGCGATCCTCGAGCATCTCGGCCTGGCCGACCGGCTGAACCACCAGCCGGGCCAGCTTTCCGGCGGCGAACAGCAGCGGGTGGCCATCGCGCGCGCACTGGCCAACGAGCCCAGGCTGGTGCTGGCCGACGAGCCCACCGGCAATCTCGACCCGACCACCTCGCGGGCGGTGTTCCAGAGCCTGTCGGACCTGGCCAGCGCCACCGGGGTCGGCGTGCTGATCGCCACCCACAATATGGAACTGGCCAGCCACATGCACCGGGTCCTGGCGCTGCGCGACGGCCATCTCGAAGCGCAATAGACGCCGTCGCCTTTGCGCCCGCTTCCTGGTTATGCTTGATCAGTTGAGACGCCGGGCCGCGCCAAGACCCGGACGATGTTGGGAGAAAGACGCCGATGACCGACGCCGACGCGGCCGAGCCGACCGCCAAGACCTGGCCGGCCATGTCCATCGCCCAGGCGCACGCCATGCTGACCGCGCCGGGCATGCCCTTCGAGATGGAAGAGCTGGACATCATGGGCGTGCGCATCCGCACCTGGAAGAACGCCCCGCCGTCCCTGCGCAGCGTGTTGATGGTCGGCCGCGCCCACGGCGAGAAGATCTTCCTGGTCTATGAGGACGAGCGGATCAGTTTCGAGGCCTTTTTCCGCGCCGTCTCGGCCTTCGCCCACGATCTTGCCGCCAAGGGGGTCAAAAAGGGCGACCGGGTCGCCATCGTCATGCGCAACCTGCCGGAATGGCCGGTGGCCTTCTATGCCGGCGAGGTGCTCGGCGCGATCGTGACGCCGCTGAACGCCTGGTGGACCGGGCCCGAACTGGAATACGGCCTGGCCGATTCCGGCGCCGAGGTCGCGGTCCTCGATGCCGAGCGGCTGGAGCGGCTGCGCGAGCACCTGCACAACTGCCCGGACCTGAAGACCCTCTATGTCAGCCGCCTGAACGAGGACGAGGCGCTGCCGCAGGTCGTCGCTCTGGAATCGGTGATCGGCGCGCCGGAGAGCTGGAAAAACCTGCCCGACCGCCCATTGCCGGACGTCGAGGTGGGCCCCGAGGACTACGCCACCATCTTCTACACCTCCGGCACCACCGGAAAACCGAAGGGGGCGCTGGCCACCAACCGCAACATCACCTCCAACATCATGGCCGCCGGCCTCGGCGGCGCGCGCGCCTTCCTGCGCCGGGGCGAGAGGCCGCCGCCGCCCGACCCGAACGCGCCGCAGGCGACCATGCTGCTG
>DASYAQ010000422.1:0-5621 GCA_036501225.1 Caulobacteraceae bacterium
CGAGGTGGGGTTGCGCAAGCCGGACGCGGCGATCTTCCGGCATGCGCTGGCGGATCTCGGTTGCGACGCTTCGGAGGCCTGGTTCGTCGGCGACCATCCCGACCTGGACGTGCGCGGCGCACACGAGGCCGGCCTCACCGCCTTCTGGGTGCGCACCGGCGGCTTCGACGCGCCCGACGAGCTGCCGGGCCGAAGGCTGGACCGGCTGGCCGATCTGCTCGGGCATCTGGACGGCTAGATCGGCAGCGGCAAGCCGATGAGGGCCGGGGTCGCGCTGGCCGCCAGCAGTCTCCCGACGAGCCGCCGGCGGATTGGCGCGCTCATGCCAGGCCGAGCGCCCGCTTCATCGCCTTCAGATTGCCGCCGCAGAAGCGGCCCATCTGGTCGCGGGTCTCCTCGAGCTTGGATTCGTCCTTCGGCTCGAACTTGACCACCAGTTCGATGCGCGACGCGTCCGCGCCCGCCGGCTTGACGGAAACCGTTGAAAAGTAGGCCTTCATGTCCGGGCGATCGAGCGTGTAGGTGTAGAAGTGCTCGCCTTCGTCGGCCAACAGCTCCCGCACCGTCCGCCCGCCCGGCATGCTCAGCGTGCGCACCTTGCCGTCGGCCGTCTGCTCGGTGGATTCCGCCTCGACCGCCGTCGCCCATTTGCGGATGCCGGAGAAGTCCCCGATCACCTTCCAGACCTCGTCGGCGCTCAGCGGCACGTCTCCGCCCACGGTCACTTCATGCATGGCGATATCCTCCCTGGCCGACAGATCAGCACATCGCCGATCTTCGCGGAAGTCGGCTTTGCGCCGGACGCGCGCGAGTCCTAGTCTTGCGGCCGGCTATTGGTCGCGGCCTCGGCTTACGCCGGCCGCCAAATCGAATTGGGAGAGAACGATGATCGACGTCTATTTCTGGCCGACCGGCAACGGCAAAAAGGTCATTATCCTGCTCGAGGAATGCGGCCTGCCCTATCGGATCGTGCCGGTGAACATCGGCAAGGGCGACCAGTTCACCGCCGACTTTCTGAAGATCGCGCCGAACAACCGCATGCCGGCGATCATCGACAACGAACCGATCGGCGGCGGCGCGCCGCTGTCCATCTTCGAGTCGGGCGCGATCATGATGTACCTGGCGGAGAAGGCCGGCAGATTCTGGCCGCAGGAGCCGCACAAGAAGTACGACGTCGTCCAATGGGTGCTGTGGCAGACCGGCAATCAGGGCGCCAAGCTGGGCGAGCAGGGGCATTTCCGCCGCGCCGCGCAGAACCCGGACAATGGCGACCTGAGCTATGCCGTCAAACGCTTCGACAACGAGGCGCACCGCCTGTTCGGCGTACTGAATCTGGGCCTGTTCAACAAGGAATGGCTGGCCGCCGGCGAATACACCATCGCCGACATGATCTGCTATCCGTGGAGTGTCGGCTGGCAGATGCGCGGCCTCGACATCGAGGACTTCCCCAATGTGAAGCGCTGGCTGGCCGCGGTCGGCGAACGGCCGGCGGTGCAGAAGGCCATGGCCATGGGACCGGAGTTCCGCGAGGACCCGGCGACCATCACCCCGGAAGAACAGGCCCGCCGCGCCGGCATCATGGCCAACCAGCGCGCCCAGCCGATCCCGGCCGAATGGCAAAAGACGGCGGCGGAATAGGTTCAAATAATATCGTCATGGCCCGACTTGTTCGGGCCACCCATGGTCGCCGAGCGACGTCGTTGTTCGCGGGCTTCACCGCTTCTGATTCACGGTCGAACGTGAGCGACCATGGGTCGCCCGGATAAACCGGGCGATGACGGGACTTTTGATGTCAGGGCGCGGTCCAGACGTTGTTGGCGCGGTCGCGGTCGGGGATGCGGTGGTCGGGGTCGATGGTGACGCTGGCGATCGGCTTGGCTCCGTCGATGGTGAAGACGTGGTGGCCTGACTGGATCCAGGTCTCGGCGGGCATCGCGATGTCGCTGGTCGAGCCGTCCTTGAAGGCGATCCGCAAGGTCGCCGGCAGCACCAGCTGACCCAGGTTGGAGACGGCGATCTTCGCGCCCTTGGCCGGGTCGTTGTCCACGTAAGAGACGCCGTCCAGCGCCAGATCGTTCGACCAGTTGTTGTAGAACCAGCCGCGCCAGAACCAGGCCAGATCCTCGCCGGCTTCGCTCTCCATCGAGCGGAAGAAATCCGCCGGCTCGGGATGTTTGTAGGCCCAGTCGCGGATGAATTTGCGGAAGGCCGGGTCGAACCGGTCGGGCCCGAGAATGTCCTCACGCAACAGAGTCAGCCCGTAAGCGGTCTTGAAGTAGCTGATCGGATGACCGTACTGGCCCGGTATGACGTCCGGCCGGGTCATGATGGTCGGCGCCTTGGGGTCGGCGATCAGGGCGGCGATCTGGTCGGCCGGCGCGCCCTGGCCCGGCGCATATTCCTGGTCGCGCTTGGGGCCATAGACGCCGCCCTGGAAGACGTCGGATTCCCTGACGTCGATGAAGGTGTTCAGCCCCTCGTCCATCCAGGCATAGCGCCGCTCGTCGGTGCCGACGATCATCGGGAAATAGGAATGCCCGATCTCGTGCACGGTGATCCAGAACAGGCCCTTGCCCTTGTCGCCCGCGCCGTCGAACAGCACGCCCGGATATTCCATGCCCGAGGCCGGGCCGCCGACATTGACCGCGTTCGGCCAGGGATAGGCGAACCAGCGGCGCGAAAAGTCCTCGATGGCGAACTTCAGATACTCGGTCGAGCGGCCCCAGGCCGCGTCGCCGGCGCTCTCCACCGGATAGACCGACTGGGCGAGCGCGGTCTCGCCGTCCGGCAGATTGACCCGCGCGGCGTCCCAGACGAAGGCGCGCGAGGCGGCGAAGGCCACGTCGCGGGTATGGTCCATGTGGAAGCGCCAGGTCTTGGTCCGGGCGTCCTCCGGCGGCGCGGCGGCGACGTCGTCCGGCGAGCGGATCATCACCGTCGCGTCGCTGGCCCGGGCCTGGTCCAGCCGCGTCCGCTGCGCCGGCGACAGCACCTCTTCCGGGTTCATCAGCTGGCCTGAGCCGGCGACGATCATGTCGGCGGGCACGGTCACCGCATAGTCGAAGGTCCCGTATTCCAGGTAAAATTCCTGGCCCAGATAGGGCAGCGTGTCCCAGCCGCGCACGTCGTCATAGACCTGCATGCGCGGATACCATTGGGCGATGTCGTAGAGTTCGCCGTGCGGGGTGGTGGTCCAGGCGGTGCGGCCGCCGAAGGTTCCGGGCACGGTGTAGTGGTAGCGGATGCGCAGGCGTAAGACGCCGCCGGCCGGCTTCAAGGCCTCCGGCAGGCTGACCCGCAGGCGCGTGTCGCTGACCAGATGGTCGGCCGCGACGAACCTGCCGCCGCTCTCGACCTCCACGGCGTCCAACACATAGCCCTCGGTGAATTGCGTTCGCGGACGGCCGCTGGAGTCGCCGGCGCGGGCGTCGCGGCGATAGATGTTCTGGTCGAGCTGCACCCACAGCACATCGAGCCGATCGGGGCTGTTGTTGGTGTAGGTGATGGTCTCCTCGCCGGTCAGGGTCTTGTCCTTCGGCTCCAGGCGGGCGGTGATCAGGTAGTCGGCGCGGTTCTGCCAATAGTCCGGCCCCGGCGCGCCATTCCCGGAGCGATAGCGGTTGGGCGATGGCGCAACGTCGAGCGGCGCGAAGGTGACGGTCGGATCGTAGCTGTTCGGCGCGGTCGGGGCCGGCGGCGTCGGGTCGGCCTGGGCAAGACCGGCGAGGCCAAGCGCCAGCGCCGCGGCGATCAACAGGGTGCGCATCGAAAGCTCCAGTCCCAGCCGTACGGTCCAGCTTCAACAGTTAGGGACTAAGCGCCGGCGTGAGAAGCCGTCGCCCGCGCTGCCGCCAATCTGGCGCCGCCCGCGGCCAGGGCGGCGAAGGCGGCGTCGGGATCGGCGGCGCGCAGCTTGAGGATGGCGAGTTCGCCGGCCTCGGCCACCGGTATCTCGCGCTGGCCGGCGGCGATGCCGTCAAGGATGATCTCCGCCGCGCGCGGCGCCGGGATGCCGTTGTCGATGTTCGGGTCGGCCTGGGCGTGGCGGCCGCCGCTGCCGGACAGGGCGTTGTAGGCCACCTGGGTTGCGACCGAGCCTGGCGTTATGACGCTGACGCTGATCCCGTAGGCGGTCTCGATTTCCGAACGCAGCGAGTCGAAATAGCCGACCACGGCATGCTTGGCCGAACAGTAGCCGGTGCGTAAGGGCACGCCGACCTTGCCGGCCACCGATGAGACCACCGACAGATGACCGGAGCCGCGCGCGACCATGTGCGGCAGCACCAGCTGCGTCAGGCGAACCGGCGCGAAATAGTCGACCTCCATGATCGTCCGATAGACCGAGAAGTCCGTATCGAGCGCCAGGCTGCGCTGGCTGATGCCGGCGTTGTTGATCAGCATGTCGACACCGCCGCGCCAGGCGATGGCCTTTTCGACGATGCCGGGCAGGGCGTCCATGTCCGTGGTCTCGAACGGCAGGACCAGGGTGCGGCCGCCCATCCGCGCCGCCACCGCCTCGAGGGCCTCCACGCGCCGACCCGAGAGAATGACGTGCGCGCCGCGCGCGGCCAGCCCGAGCGCCAGCGCCTCGCCGATCCCCGATGACGCGCCGGTCACCCACGCCGTCTTCGCCGCGAAATCCATCAAGCCCTCCGTTGCCTGTCGAAGCCGCGTTAGGCCAAGCCATCGATGAACGCCACCGCCTTGAGCATAATCCTGCGACCAGCCCGCGGAAATCGAGGGCCCGCACGCACTTCCAAACTCAGAGGGCCGCGCCGGCGATACGGCTAAGGCCCGAACGTCACGTAGGAGATGATCCGTACGGACCGGCGGTTGTGAGCCCGCCTGGACGCGCATAGGCTCACCCCTTCAAAGGGAGCGCCCGCAATGGACCGGATCGATATTCAACGCGACGTGATTTTCAGCGATGCGGGCGGGTGCCCGCTCAAGCTCGACATCTACAGGCCCAAGGCCGGCGGCAATGGCGCGGCGGTGCTGCTGCTGCACGGCGGCGGCTGGTCGCGCGGCTCGAAGGACATGCTGGCGCCCCACGCCACGGCCCTGGCCGAGCAGGGTTTTGTCGCCATCGCCTCGGAATACCGGCTGACCGGCGAGGCGCGCTTTCCGGCCCAGATCCATGATGCCAAGCGCGCCATCCGCTGGACGCGCAGCCATGCCGCCGAACTGGGCTTCGACCCCGATCGCCTCTGCCTGGAAGGCCACTCGGCTGGCGCGCATCTGGCGCTGCTGGCGGCCGGAACGCCGGACGACGCGCGGCTCGATCCGCCGGAAGGCTCAGGCGGCGTCTCGGCCGCGGTCGCGGCGGTGGCGGCGGTCTATCCGCCGGTGCTGTTTCATCTGGGTGAGACGCGGCCCTCCGGCAGCCTGCCGGCGCGCTCGCTGCCCGGCGCCGACGACTCCGAAGAGGCGGTGATGCTGGCCAGCCCGATCGAGCACGTCAGCCCGGCCCTGCCGCCGGTGATGCTGCTGCACGGCGACGCCGACAAGGTGGTGCCGGTCAGCGCGTCACGCCGCTATGAGGAGCGGGTGCGCGCGGCGGGCGGCAAGGTCGACCTGCACATCTTCGGCGGCCTGCCGCACGGCTTCGGCAACCACGCCGA
>DASYAQ010000423.1:0-3088 GCA_036501225.1 Caulobacteraceae bacterium
CGTCGCGGATGCCGAAGTCCATCTCGTCCTCCCGACGTTCTTGGCTGACGGTATCATGGGGCAGGCCTGGAGCGGAGGCTGGATCACCCAAAATCCGCTCATCCCCGAGCGGGGTCTATAGCCCGCCCAGCCAGGTCAGCAGGCGCGCGTTCACCT
Organism: Caulobacteraceae bacterium; assembly: GCA_036501225.1. Taxonomy (GTDB): domain Bacteria; phylum Pseudomonadota; class Alphaproteobacteria; order Caulobacterales; family Caulobacteraceae; genus Poindextera. The sequence goes on from DASYAQ010000423.1 coordinate 157, forward strand.
CCGCGGGCCGTTCCTGCTGGGTCCAGTGGCCGCAACCGGGCAGGATGTCGGCGCCGCGCAGGTCGGGGATCTGGTCCCGCATCACCGGGACGAAGTCGCGGCGGCCCATCATCGCCAGCACCAGGTCGCGCTCGCCGCCGATGAACAGGGCCGGTTGCCTGATCCGGCGGCCGGCGAATTCCTGCAGATAGATGAAGTCGGCGTCGTGGTTGCGGTAGCGGTTGATCGGCCCGCGAAAGCCCGAAGCCTCGAACTCGCCGGTGAAATAGTCCAGGTCGGCCGGGGTCAGCCAGGCGGGAAAGGGGTCCGGGTCGGGCAGGCGATCGAGCAGGGTCGCGTGCACCGGCTTGTCGTTCGGCCAGGTCCCGTCGGGCGCGTCGCCGCTGATGGCGTAGTAGAAGCGCCTGAGCGCGCCGCGCACATCGGCCTCCATCTCCGCCTCGGCCACCCCCTCCTTCTGGAAATAGTGCTGGTAGAAGAAGCGGCCGCGGGCGGTGAACACCTCCTCGATGGTCTGGCTGAACGAGCGGGTCGGCACGCCCATATAGGGCACCGACAGCCCGGCGACGGCGCGGACCCGGTCGGGGCGGATCAGGGCGGTGTTCCAGACGATCGGGGCGCCCCAGTCGTGGCCGACGATCACCGCCGGCGCGTCCGGGCTCAGGGCCTCGATCAGGCCGGCGACGTCGGCGACCATGTGCTCCATGGCGTAGTCGGCGACCGGATGCGGCTTGTCGGAGCCGCCGTAGCCGCGCACGTCGATGGCGCAGGCGGTGAAGCCGGCGGCGGCGATCGGCCCGATCTGATGGCGCCAGGAGTACCAGGACTCCGGAAAGCCGTGGACCATGACCACCAGCGGCCCGGACCCCTCGATGGCGCAGCGCAGCCTCAGCTCGCCGACCTGGACGGTGCGGAATTCGGGCATGATCAGAGGGTCTCCGCGCCGCGTTCGATGGATAGCACGCCGGTTCGCGACACCTCGACCAGCCCCAAGGGCCGCATCAGGTCGGTGAACTTGTCCACCTTCGACGGCGCGCCGGTTATCTCGAAGATGAAGCTTTCGCTGGTGGTGTCGATCACCCGGGCGCGGAAGATGTCGGCCAGCCGAAGCGCCTCGACCCGTTCGCCGCCAACGCCGCGCACCTTGACCAGGGCCAGTTCGCGCTCGACCCCGTTCGGGTCGCGGCTGACGTCCTGGACGTAGCGGGTCTGGACCATGTTCTTCAGCTGCGCCTCGATCTGGCCCAGCACGTGGCGGGTGCCGCGGGTGACCACGGTGATGCGGCTGGTGTGCGCCGCCCGGTCGGTCTCGGCGACGGTCAGGCTCTCGATATTGTAGCCGCGCGCCGCGAACAGGCCGACCACGCGGTGCAGCACGCCGGGTTCGTTGTCGACCAGCACCGCGAAGGTGGCGATGGTCTCGATCTCGACGTCGTGGGCCATGTCGTAAGCCGAGGCCGGCGGTTCGATGGACATCGCGCTCCTTAAAGCCGCTAGGCCGGCCTGGTCGTCAGGCGCGCACCATAGCGGCGGGGCGCAATCACACCAGCCGCTTGCCCGCCTCGTCAACAACAGAGCCCATATCCTCGACGTCGCCGAGGATCATCTCGTTGTGCGCCTTGCCCGATGGGATCATCGGAAAGCAGTTCTCCGACTTTTCCACCCGGCAATCCAAGATTACCGGCGCCGGCATGTCGATCATCTCCTCGATCAGCCCGTCCAGCTCGTCCGGGGTCTCCGCGCGCAGGCCGACGCCGCCATAGGCCTCGGCCAGTTTAACGAAGTCCGGCAGGCTGGCCGAATAGGAATGGCTGTAGCGCTCGCCGTGCAGCAGCTCCTGCCACTGGCGCACCATGCCCATCCACTCGTTGTTGAGGATGAAGATCTTGATCGGCAGATCGTACTGAATCGCCGTCGACATCTCCTGCATGGTCATCTGCACGCTGGCGTCGCCGGCGATGTCGATGACCAGGCTGCCCGGGTGGGCCATCTGCACGCCGACCGCGGCCGGCAGGCCGTAGCCCATGGTGCCCAGGCCGCCCGAAGTCATCCAGCGGTTCGGCTGCTCGAAGCGGTAGAACTGCGCCGCCCACATCTGGTGCTGACCGACCTCGGTGGTGATGTAGGCGTCCCGGTCCTTGGTCAGTGCGTAGAGCCGCTCGATGGCGTATTGCGGCTTGATGATCGAGTCGGACGGCCGGTAGCGCAGGCACTGGCGTGCGCGCCAGGTTTCGATCTGCTTCCACCAGCCGGCCAGGTTGGCCTTCTTGCGCTTCTCGGCCTTCCAGACCGCGATCAGGTCCTCCAGCACGCTGGCCGCGTCGCCCAGGATGGGCACGTCGACCCGGACGTTCTTGTTGATCGACGAGGGGTCGATATCGACGTGGATCTTCCTGGAGTCGGGCGAAAAGGCGTCCAGCCGGCCGGTCACCCGGTCGTCGAAGCGCGCGCCGAGGCAGACCATGACGTCGCAGTCGTGCATGGCGTGATTGGCCTCGAACATGCCGTGCATGCCGACCAGGCCCAGCCAGGCCGGATCGGCGGCCGGAAAGGCGCCCAGGCCCATCAGGGTCGAGGTCACCGGCGCAGCCGTCAGCGCCGCGAACTCGCGCAGCAGGGCGCTGGCGCGCGGGCCGGCATTGATGATGCCGCCGCCGGTATAGAACAGCGGCCGCTCGGCGGCGGCGATGAGGGCGACAGCCTCGCGAATGCGCGCCGGATCGGCCTTGGTGCGCGGCGCATAGACGTGGGCGAAGCGCACCTCCTTCGGCCCCTGATAGGGCGCGCGGGCGAACTGCACGTCCTTCGGGATGTCGACCAGCACCGGGCCGGGCCGGCCGGTGACGGCGATGTGGAAGGCCTCGTGGATGGCGCGCGGCAGATCTTCCGCCCGCTTCACCAGGATGTTGTGCTTGGTGCAGGTGCGGGTGAT
>DASYAQ010000424.1:0-2271 GCA_036501225.1 Caulobacteraceae bacterium
GATGGTGGCGGCGTTGCGGGGGTCGTCCTCGGGAATGCCCGCCTCGACCTTGCCGACCATGTCACCGCCGACGTCGGCGCCCTTGGTGAAGATGCCGCCGCCGAGCCGGGCGAAGATCGAGATCAGGCTGGCGCCGAAGCCGAGCGCCACCAGCGAATCGACCACCTCGCGGCTGATCGGATCCTTGTGCAGGAGCACGGTCAGCACCGTGAAATAGCCGGCGACGCCGATCAGGGCGAAGCCCGCGACCAGCATGCCGGTGATGGCGCCGGAGGTGAAGGCCAGCGACAGGCCCTTGGCCAGGCTCTCGCTGGCCGCCTGGGCGGTGCGCACATTGGCCCGCACCGAGATCAGCATGCCGGCGTAGCCGGCGCCGCCCGACAGCACCGAGCCGATGAGGAAGCCGATGGCCGCGAATGGGCCGATCAGGAAGAAGACGGCGATCAGGATAATCAGGCCGACGATGCCGATGGTGGTGTACTGGCGGGTCAGATAGGCCTGGGCGCCTTCCTGGATCGCCGCGGCGATCTCCTGCATCCGCTCGCTGCCGGCGGACTTCCGCATCAGCAGGCTCGCCTGGACGGCGCCGTAGACCACCGCCAGCACGCCGGCTCCGATGACCAGCCAAAGATAAGAACTCATGTTCGAGGCGCCCCTTCGTGTTCTAGCGCACCGGGCGCGGCCGAAAGCGCAAGCGTTTGCGCCGGCCCGACCGCCTTAACCCGGAAATTGAAAATGGCGCCGCCAAATCGCGGCCCCAAAAAGCCGGCGGAAAGTGCCAAATGTGCGACGGCTGCGCAACCGCCCGCGAAATTTGAGTAAAATCAGTGCGGCGGGCCTTGGGGTTGCCGGATGAAATGCTGGGCGGTCTGGCTGACCACCGCGATGCCGCTGACGTTGCCGGGCCCGGCGATGGCCGTCGCATCGCGAAACAGCGCCGCCTTCAGCCTGGCCTCGTCGATGCGGTTGAAGTCGCCCTTGAGCAGGAAGGGCGTGCGATAGGCGGCGCGGACCAGGGCGTCGCGAAAGAAGGGCTCCTTGTCGCGCAGCGCGAACTGGTCGGCCCGCGGCGTCAAGAGCACCCTGACGGTGACGAAGATGTAGTTGATCACCTGGCCGTCGACGACGATCGGCATCGCCACCGGCGACAGGGTCACCGCCTGGTCCATGTCCGGCGCCGGCTGGCCGTCGGCCGCGAGGGCGTGGGTGGCGAAGGGGCTGACAGCCAGAGCGGTGAGGAAGGCGCGACGGAGCATGGCGCGACTCTAGCGGGGAAGCATTGAAAGTTTCCTTCTCCCCTTGCGGGAGAAGGTGTCAGCGAAGCTGACGGATGAGGGGTCGCACGATAATATCCGCGTGGCGGCGAGGGCTAACCGGATAGGGCGATCGACCCCTCATCCGACCCCTTCGGGGCCACCTTCTCCCGCAGGGGGAGAAGGATTAAGCCACCCCCGCCAGCCGCTCCAGCGCCCCCTCCAGCCTCGCCTTGGCCGATTCGGCTTCGGCCAGGCGGTCGCGGTTTTCCTCGACCACTTCTTCCGGGGCGCGGGCGAGGAAGTCGGCGTTGTTCAGCTTCCTGGCGGTGCGGTCGGCGTCGGCGGCAAGCGCCGCGATCGCCTTGGCCAGGCGCGTGCGCTCGGCGGCCACGTCGATGACGTCGGCGATGGCCAGGGCGCCGGTGGTCTCGCCGATGACGAACTGCACGGCGCCGGCCGGCGCCGCGTCGGCCAGTTCGACGCCGGAAAGCCTGGCCAGCCGCTCGATCAGCGCCCGGTGCCGGCCCAGCCGCTCTCGCGTCGCCGCATCGGCCCCGATCAGCACCAGCGGCGCCCTGGCCTGCGGCGGCACGTTGGTTTCGGCGCGGATCGAGCGCAGCTCGTCGATCAACCCGTTCACCCAGGCCAGCTCGGCGTCGGCCGCCGCGTCGATCCAGGCCGCCGGCAGGTCCGGCCAGGGCGCGGTGATCAGCATGCCCTCGGCCGGATCGCCGAACTCGCCCCACAGGGTCTCGGTGATGAACGGGCTGATCGGATGCAGCAGTTTCAGGCAGACCTGCAGCGTCCAGGCGGCGGTGGCGCGGGTCTCGGCCCTCGCGGCTTCGTCCTCGCCATTCAGGATCGGCTTGGCCAGCTCGACATACTGGTCGCAGAAGACGTTCCAGACGAAGCGGTAGATGGCGCTGGCGGCCTCGGCGAAGGCGCATTCGGCCAGCGCCCGGGTCACCTCGGCGGCGGCCCTGACCGCCTCGCCGCGGATCCAGCGGTTCAGCGT
>DASYAQ010000425.1:0-5809 GCA_036501225.1 Caulobacteraceae bacterium
AGCATGACTATGCCCAGCGCTACCTTGGGGCGGGCTTCCGCTCGGCGTTCCTGGACGGGATCTTCGCCTTGCATTCCGGCCGGCTGATCTCGGAGCGGGGCGATCCGACGAAGCCGAACGCCTATGAACTCAACGACCAGATCCAGTTCGCCCCGGCGCCGGCCGTTACCGCCGACCAATAGACCCCGTGACCGTGCAACTTCGTGCAACTTCGTGCCTCTCGAAGACATTCGTTGCACTTGCTCCGCCAAGCAACCTCAGCGACAAGACGACGTGCGTAGATATCCATGCACTGTCGTCGTAAATGATCAGGACTCGACTTGAATAACTCGTGAGCACAAGCGCTGCGGAAGGCGAGTTGTGTTCGTTCGGATTCTTAATCAGAACGCCTTTTTCAGAATCAATACCGTAGATGACGAAGAAACGGTGCGGCGGAGCCGTGCCGATGGATGACCGCGCGCGCTTTCAACCGCCCCCGGCTGCGCCGCGGGGCCTGGCGTACGCATACCGGGGGCTGACCAATGACCATCGCCGCGCGCAGGCTGAAGCGTCCACGCATATCCCTGGCCAGGCTGAAGCGGCATCTGCTCGCCACTACCCTGCTTGCGGGCCTGGCCACGCTGACGCCGTGGGCGGCCGCATCCGCCCAGTCCGCGCCGGCCGACCAGCCCGCGCCCTCGAACGCCGATCTGCTGCGCATGATCTCCGGTCTTCAGGCCAGCGTCGACGAGCTGCGCGCCGAGAACCGCGACCTCAAGGCCGAGGTCTCGCGCGTCGAGGCCATCGCGCCGCCGCCCGCCTCGACCGAGATCGCCACCCTGGCGAGCCCGGCGCCGGCCGCGCCCGAGCCGCCGGGTCCGCCCCGCGAGCCGGGCCTGCCCGCCGTCTCGGACGTCAACTTCAAGATCGATCTCAACGCCGGTTCGCTGGACAATGCCGGCATCCTGGCCGGCGACGCCTCGGTGGGCATACCGCTGTCGCACGGCACGGGGGTTCAGTTCGATACCCGCGCCAGCCTGACCGCCAACACCGCCTTCGGCGGCGGCGCGGTCCAGTGGTTCTGGCGCGATCCGAGCCGGGGCCTGGTCGGGGTCTATGGCAGCTACGCCTTCGACCAGGACTTCACCACCGCCTTCGCGGGCGGCGCGGCCCGCATGCTGACGGTGGCGCGCGCCGGCGTCGAAGGTCAGCTCTATCTCGATCGGGTCTCGCTGGAAGGCGTCGCCGGCTGGGAACACAGCATGATCGGCGACCGCGGTTTCGACATTGTCGATGTCGCCGTCTATCCGACCGACAACCTGCGCCTGAGTATCGGCCAGCGCTACACCGGCGGCCTCGAGAAGGGCGCGGCCGGGCTGGAATACCAGGTGGTCAGGGGCGCGAACTATGGCTTTTCGGTCTTCGCCCAGGGCGAATATGGCGAGCAGAACGAGCGCGCCATCATGGTTGGCGGCCGCCTCTATCTGGGCGGCGGCTCGAAAACCCTGATCCGCCGGCATCGCGAGGACGATCCGCCGAACTATCTGCGCGAAGACGAGTTCGAACTGCAGCATCAGCACGATCAGCTGGCGCTGACCGGCCATGTGGGGCCGACGGGCGCGACCGGCGCGACAGGCGCCACGGGCGCATCGGGGTCGACCGGCGCCACCGGATCGCACGGCGCCACGGGCGCCACCGGCGCTACGGGCCCGGCCGGAGCCTCGGGCGCGACTGGAGCGACCGGAGCCAGCGGCGCCACAGGCCCGACCGGCGTCACCGGCCCGACGGGCGCAACCGGGGTGACGGGTCCCACTGGCGCGACGGGCGCCAGCGGCGCCACGGGTCCGACAGGCGCGACCGGCGTCACCGGCCCAACGGGCCCGACGGGCGCAACCGGGGTCACGGGTCCGACCGGCGCGACCGGCGCCACCGGCGCCAGCGGCGCCACCGGTCCGACCGGCGCGACTGGGTTCACCGGCCCGACGGGGGCAACCGGGGCGACGGGTCCCACAGGCGCGACCGGCGACACCGGCGCCACGGGTCCGACTGGCGCGACGGGCGTCACCGGCCCGACGGGGGCAACCGGGGCGACGGGTCCCACGGGCGCGACCGGCGACACCGGCGCCGCGGGGCCGACGGGGGCCACGGGCGATACCGGCCCGCTCGGCGACACCGGCGCCACGGGTCCGACAGGCGCCACGGGCGATCCCGGTGTGACCGGCGACACCGGCCCGACGGGCGCGACCGGCGACCCGGGCGGCACTGGACCGACGGGCGATACCGGCTTCACCGGCCCCACCGGCGACACGGGTCCCATTGGTCCGACAGGCGACACCGGTCCGACCGGGCCGACGGGCACCTTCGGGTCGTTCTGACGGCCGGGGCGCAGGTTCCAGCGTCAGGCGCGCGCCGGTCCCGGCCGGCCGCTCCGGCGCCCTGTCCTGGGCGCGGCTCAACACCATCGCCGGCTTTCCGCGCCACCGAGGCCCTTGCCGCTCGCGCGCGCGTCCTGCACACCCTGGCCTCAAGCCTTTGGAAGAGCCCATGACGTCCGCCGCCCGCAACAGCCTCGACCTCGACGCCTTCTGGATGCCGTTCACGGCCAATCGCCAGTTCAAGGCCAGGCCGCGTATGCTGGCCTCGGCCAGCGGCATGTATTACCGCACCACCGATGGCGCGAGCGTCATGGACGGCAGCGCCGGCCTCTGGTGCGTCAATGCCGGCCACGGGCGGCCCGAGATCGCCGAGGCCGTGCATCGCCAGCTGATGGAGCTGGATTACGCGCCGTCGTTCCAGGTGGGCCATCCGCTGGCCTTCGAGCTGGCCACCCAGCTGGCGGCCATGGCGCCGCCGGGGCTGGACCGGATCGTCTATACCAATTCCGGCTCGGAATCGGTCGACACGGCGCTGAAGATCGCCGTGGCCTATCACCGGCTGCGTGGCGAGGGGCAGAGGACCCGGCTGGTCGGGCGCGAGCGCGGCTATCACGGGGTCGGCTTCGGCGGCATCTCCGTGGGCGGCCTGGTCAACAACCGCCGCTGGTTCCCCTCCCTGCACGGGGTCGACCACCTGCCGCACACCCAGCAGATCGGCCTGAACGCCTTTTCACGCGGCGAGCCCGAGCACGGCGCCGACCTGGCCGACGACCTGGAGCGGCTGGCGCAGCTGCATGGGGGCGAGACCATCGCCGCGGTGATCGTCGAGCCGGTGGCCGGATCCACCGGCGTGCTGCCGCCGCCGAAGGGCTATCTCGAACGGCTGCGGACGATCTGCGACCGGCACGGTATCCTGCTGATCTTCGACGAGGTGATCACCGGTTTCGGCCGCGTCGGCGAGGCCTTCGCCGCCCAGCGCTTCGGGGTGACGCCCGACCTCATGACCACGGCCAAGGGCATCACCAACGGCGCCGTGCCCATGGGCGCGGTCCTCGTCCAGCGCGCCATCCACGACGCCTTCATGCAGGGGCCGCCGGAGGTGATCGACTTCTTCCACGGCTACACCTATTCCGGCCATCCGGTGGCCTGCGCCGCCGCGCTCGCCACCCTGGACATCTATCGCCGCGAGCGCTTGCTGACCCGGGCCAGGAGCCTGGAGACGACCTGGGCCGACGCCCTGCACGGCCTGCGCGATGTGAAGAACGTCGTCGACATCCGCAATATCGGCCTGATGGGCGCGATCGAGCTTGCGCCCCGCGACGGCGCGGCCGGCGCGCGCGGCTACGCCGTCCTGACCGGCGCCTTCGAACACGGCCTGTTGCTGCGCACCAGCGGCGACACGGTCGCCCTGTCGCCGCCGCTGATCATCACCGAAGAGCAGATCGGCGGGATGTTCACGATCTTGCGCGGCGTGCTGGAAGGGTTGGAATAAGGCGCCCCGCGCGGTCCCTTCTCCCCTCGCGGGAGAAGGCGCCCCTGCGAAGGCAGGGGCGGATGAGGGGCCGCGCCGGTGGTTAGCAAGAGGGCTCCCGCGCGGTCGTGGAGAGCGCGGCGCGGCCCCTCATCCGACCGGTCTAACCGTGCCACCTTCTCCCGCGAGGGGAGAAGGACCCCTGGTGACAGGTCGCGGACTTCAGGATTGCCGCCCGGTAGAGGGCTTTGGAGGATATAATCGCGCCATCTTTTCCGCGACCTCCACCATGGCCGCCCGCAGCTCCGGCGGGCCCAGCACCTCGACTTCGCCGCCGAGCATGCAGAGCACGCCGACGCCTTCGCGCAGAGACTCGATCGGCAGTTGCGCCTGGCGCCAGCCGTCGGCGTCGGGCGCCGAGGCCGTCTCGGCCACGGCCCTGGCCCGGGTGCGGGTGAGGCGCGACGCCCGCTGCATGCCCAGCGGCGACAGGCGCACCTGGGCATGCTGGCGATAGAGGCTGTCTTCGAAGCTTTCCGCATTGGCCTGCCAATGGGCCTGCAGGTCGAAACCCGGCGGCGCGACGAAGGTCTCGTCCAGCACGCTCAGGGCCTCGACGCGCGAGACGCGATAGGTGCGGATATCCTCGCCGACCCGGCCGATCAGGTACCAGACGCCGTTTTTGAGCACCAGGCCGAGCGGATCGACCCGCCGCTCCACCGCGTCGCCGCGGCCGCGATAGCGCATCAGGACCCCGGCCTGGCGCCAGGTCGCCGCCGTCAGTTCGGGCAGGACCGGCGGCTGCTCCAGGTCGTCGAACCAGCCCGCCGCATCCAGATGGAAGCGCGCCCGCATGGTTTCGGCGCTCCGGCGCAGATCGGCGGGCAAGGCGGCCAGCAGCTTCATCTCGGCCCCCGCCAATATGCCGCCGAGGCCCAGCAGGGCGGCGGGGCCCGGCAGGCCGGTGAGGAACAGCGCCTCGGCCTCGGCCCGCGACAGGCCGTTCAGCCGGGTGCGGTAGCCGTCGAGCAGGCGATAGCCGCCCTCCGGCCCACGCTCGCTATAGACCGGCACCCCGGCTTCGCTCAGCGCGTCGATGTCGCGATAGATGGTGCGCAGCGACACCTCGCAGGCGTCGGCCAGCGCCTGGGCGGTGACCCGGCCCTTGGCCTGCAGGGTGGTGAGGATGGAAAGCAGCCGGCTCGCGCGCATAATTTTCAGACTATAGCCTGAACCTGACAGAAACTGACAGGTATGGCGGCCTAATCTGCGGGATGAGACAAGGCGAGGACGACGATGGTCGAGGAAGAGATCGTTCTGCACTATTCGGTCGCCAGCCGATCGCTCATCGCGATCTGGATGCTCGAGGAGCTTGGGCTGGCCTATCGGCTGGTCGATCGGGATCTGCGGTCGAGGAAAAACCGGTCGCCCGACTATCTGCGCATCAACCCCATGGGCCTGGTGCCGACGCTGGCGATCGGCGAGGTCGTGGTCAACGAAAACCCGGCGATCTGCCTCTATCTCGCCGACCGCTACAGCTACGGGTCGCTGGCGCCCCGGATCGAGGCGCCGGATCGCGGCGCCTATCTGAAATGGATGGTCTATTCCACGGCGGTGCTCGAACCGGCCGTCGCGCTGGCCGGCGCAAGGCTCGACTACGGCGCCAAGGGTCCGCCGCGAAACTGGGGTCCGAACTGGGGCGATGTCGACGACGTGGTGCGGGTGCTGACCCAGGCGCTGGACGGCCGCGACTATCTGCTCGGCGCGCGGTTTTCCGCCGCCGACGTGATGGTGGGCGCCACGATCGGCGTGCGGCTGTTCACCGGGATGCTGCCCGCCGACCCGGTGCTGGTCGCCTATAGCGAGCGGCTGGAGGCGCGCCCGGCCCGGCAACGGGCGGGCGCGATCACCTGGCCGGCCAGCCTGTTTCCGGCCGCCTGAGGGTCGCCGATGCCGAACCCACCCTCCACAGCTGTCCTGGGCT
>DASYAQ010000426.1:0-4181 GCA_036501225.1 Caulobacteraceae bacterium
CAGGAAGTCGATCTCGACCTCGCCGGAGCTATAGACGACCCGCATGCGCCGCTCGCGAACCTCGGCGATGCGCGAGGCTTCCAGGATCAGCGTCGAGCCGTCGCTCAAGGTGACGTCCGCGCGGACCTCGTCGAGGAAAGGGCCGATGGTGGTGCGGCCCTCGGCCTCCACCGCCAGCGGCTCGGCGGGGTTCAGGGCCAGGGCCAGGTCGATGTCGTGGATCATCAGGTCGAGTACGGTGGAGACATCGGCGTTGCGCGGGCTCCAGGGGCCTTTGCGCACCGCGAACATGGCCGCCGGAGGCTCGGGAATGGCGAGCAGCCTCATGGCCGCGAACATCACCCGCTCCAGGTGCCCGCAGGCCAGGACCGGGCCGCCGCGCGAAGCGGCGATCATCCTGTCCGCATCCTCGAGCGAGGTGGCCAGCGGCTTTTCCACATAGACCGAGCGGCCGGCCTTCAGCGCCTTCAGCGCCTGTTCGGCATGCAACGTGGCGGGCGAGGCGATGGAGACCACATCGCTCAGGGACAGCAGCGCGTCCAGATCGTCGACCGCCGTGGCGCCAAGTTCGCCGGCCAGCGCCCTCGCCCGCTCCATATCGGGATCGAACACCGCCGCCAGCTCGACATCGGCCAGGGTGGCGTACTTGTGCGCGTGATAACCGCCGAACACGCCGGCGCCGACGACGCCGGCTCGTAAAACTCGGCTCAAGGCCATGATCCTTCCGCGTTCGTGGTCGGCGAACCTCTGTCGGCGCGCGGCCATTTTGTCCATCGCCGATGACGTGGCCAAAGGCTTGGTCTAAACAGATGTTTGATTTTCAAACGCAACCCACAAGGATGCCCGACCATGCCGATCAGCTCGCGCGAATGTCACCTGAAGTCGCGGCCGCAAGGCGTGCCGACCCAGGACAATTTCGAGATCGTCACCGTTGAGCTGCCCGATCCGGGGCCGGGCGAGGTGCAGGTGAAGAACCTCTGGATGACGGTCGACCCCTATATGCGCGGCCGCATGAACGACGTTCAGAGCTACACCCCGCCGTTCCAGCTCGGCGAGGCCATGCAGGGCGGCGCGATCGGCGAGGTCACGTCCTCCAACGACCCCAACTTCAAGCCGGGCGACCTGGTTTCGACCTTCTTCGGCTGGCGCGAGGCCTTCAATGCGCCCGGCGCGGCGCTGCAGAAGCTCGACACCCACGGCCTGCCGCCGCAGGCCTTCCTGGGCGCCGCCGGCATGCCGGGTCTGACGGCCTATGTCGGCCTCTTGAAGATCGCGGCGCTGAAGGACGGCGACGTGGTCTTCGTCTCCGCCGCCGCCGGCGCGGTCGGCCAGGTCGTCTGCCAGATCGCCAAGCTGAAGGGCCACACCGTGATCGGCACGGCCGGCGGGCCGGAAAAGGTCGGCTATCTGAAGGAGATCGGCGTCGACCAGGCCATCGACTACAAGGCCGAGAAGGACCTGACCGCGGCCCTGATGCGCGCGGCGCCGAACGGCATCGACGTCTATTTCGAGAATGTCGGCGGCACGCACCTGGAAGCGGCGCTGATGGCGGCCAACCCGTTCGCGCGGTTCGCCCTTTGCGGCATGATCTCCCAATACAACGACACCGGCATGGGAACCGGCATCCACGGCCTGACCGCCGCGGTCGGCAAGCAGTTGCGCCTAGAGGGTTTCATCGTCTCCAGCCACTTCGACATGATGCCGGCCTTTGTCAGCGACCTGGCCGGCTGGGTGGCCGAGGGCAAGATGAAGTGGCGCGAGACGGTCGAGGAAGGCCTTGACCGCGCTCCGCACGCCTTCCTGAAACTGTTCAAGGGCGAGAACCTGGGCAAGATGCTGGTGAAGCTGGGTTAGCGAGCCCCGCCCTTGCGAGCACGTGTGAAAGGCGCTATCTACCCTGGTGTAAACTTTCAACCAGGATAGACGATGGCCTTGAACATCAAGGATCCGACGACTGAGCGTTCCGTGCGCGAACTGGCGGCCGCGACCGGCGACGGATTCACGACCGCGATCCGAAAAGCCGTCGAAGAACGGCTGCAGCGGGTCCGCTCCGGCGGTAACGGCCGCAGTCTGAAGGATGATCTGTTGGCCATCGGCAGCCATTGCGCCGCCTTGCCCGATCAGGACGTTCGGTCCGCCGACGAAATCCTGGGGTACGACGACAACGGTTTGCCGCGCTGATGGTCATCGACACGTCGGTGATCATCGCCATCCTTCTCGACGAACCTGACGCGGCTGAGTTCGCTGCGGCCATCGAACAGGACCCCCTGCGGCTCTTGTCCGCGGCAAACCTGCTCGAGGCCTCCATCGTGATCGAAACCCGCAAGGGCGATGAAGGCGCGCGCGATTTGGATCTGCTCATCTACAGGGCCGGCATCCAGGTTGTTCCTGTGGATGCCGAACAGGCCGAGGTCGCCAGGCTGGCCTGGCGACGCTATGGCAAGGGCAGGCATCCCGCGTCACTCAACTATGGTGCCTGTTTCGCCTATGCCCTGGCCAAAACCAGCGGCTCTCGGCTGCTCTTCAAGGGCGCCGACTTCAGCCAGTCAGACCTGGCGTGACAGCCTCAATTGACACAGCCGTCCGCTAAGGCTCCTGTCCGCGCCGGCGAAAACCTTGAGCGGACGCGATCATGGACTGGACTTCCGGCTATGTGGCCGAGATCGACTATACCTATGGCTATTATCGCGACCTCGCGCCGGGTCTGATCGACTTCAGCCTGCTGACCAGCGGCCATCTGCCGCCGCGCCGCGCCGGCATGCGCTATCTGGAGCTGGGCTATGGCCAGGGGCTTTCCGCCAGCATCCATGCCGCCGCGGCGCCCGGCGAATACTGGGGCACCGACTTCAATCCGGTGCAGGCCGCGGGCGCCCAGGGCCTGGCCCAGGTCTCCGGCGCCGACGCGCGTTTCTTCGACGACAGTTTCGCTGACTTCGCCGCCCGCGACGACCTGCCCCAGCTCGACTACATCGTCCTGCACGGCATCTGGAGCTGGGTCTCCGACGAGAACCGCCGCGTACTGGTCGGCATCCTGCGCGACCGGCTGAAGGTCGGCGGCGTCGTCTATTTCAGCTTCAACACCCTGCCCGGCTGGGCGGCGGCCATGCCGCTGCGCCACATGATGTCGATCCACATGGAGGCCGCCGGCACCCATGCCCAGGGCATGGTCAGCCGCATCGACGCCGCCATCGCCTTCGCCAACCAGCTGGACGAGGTGGGCGCGCGCTACTTCACCGCCAACCCCACGGCCAAGGAGCGGCTGGGCAATATCGCCAGCCAGAACCGGCAATATCTGGCGCACGAGTATTTCAACCGCGACTGGGCCCCGATGTATTTCGCCGAGGCGCATGAGTGGCTCACCGACGCCAAGCTGAGGTTCGCCGCGCCCGCGGTCGCCCTCGACCAGTTGCTGGCCTACAACCTGACCGCGGCCCAGCGCGACGTGCTCGGGGGAATTTCTTACGACGTCCTGCGCGAGACGGTGCGCGACTACATGCTCAATCAGCAGTTCCGCCGCGACCTCTACAGCCGCGGCGCGCGGCTCTTGACGCCGCTGGAGCGGCTGGACCGGCTGAACGACCTCTCGGTGACCCTGACCGTGGACGCCGCCGACATCCCCTTCGAGGTCGATGCCGGCCTCGGCAAGGTCGGCTTGCGCGAAGACATCTTCGGCCCGGTGATCGAGGCCCTGGCCGCCGCCGACGGCGCGCCGAAGCGGATCGGCGAGCTGGCCGAGCAGCCGGCGCTGGTGGCCTTGCCGCCGGGCGCCCTGGTCGAGGCGGTCACCGTGCTGGTGGGCGCCGGCCGGGCGCATCCCGCGCAGATGGACGAGGAGGTCGAGATCGCCCAGCCGCGCTGCCAGCGGCTGAACGCCCATCTGATCGAGCGTTCGCGGGTCTCGGGCGACGTGACCTGGCTGGCCTCGCCGGTCATCGGCGGCGGCGTCGAGGTCAGCCGGTTCCAGCAGATGTTTCTCGCCGCCCGGGCCCGCGGCCTGAAAAAGCCCGACGACTGGGCCAGGGACGCCTGGAGCATCCTGCAGAAGCAGAACCAGTCCCTGATCAAGGACGGCCAGATGCTGCACAGCGAAGAGGAAAACCTCAAGGAGCTCAACGCCCAGGCCAAGGCCTTGGCCGAGGTGCGATTGCCCTTGTTGCGGCGGCTGCAGGTGGTGGCCTGAG
>DASYAQ010000427.1:0-4746 GCA_036501225.1 Caulobacteraceae bacterium
TGCGCGATCCGCGCGACGTGGTGCTGAGCGGTTTTCGCCGGCGGTTCGGCATGAACGCGGCCATGTACCAACTCGCCACCCTGGAGGGCGCCGCCGCCTATTATGACGCGGTCATGCGGCTGGTGGAGCTGTACAGGGCCAAGCTTGCGCTGCCGTTCCAGACCGTGCGCTACGAGGGCCTGGTCGAGGACCTGCGCCGCGAGGTGGAGGGCGTCTGCGCCTTCATCGGCGTCGACTGGAGCGACGCCATGCTCGACTTCGTCGAGACGGCGCGCGGGCGGGCAATCCGCACGCCCAGCGCGCGGCAGGTCGAGCGCGGCCTGTACAGCGAAGGCGTCGGCCAGTGGCGCGCCTATGCGGCGCAGATGGCCCCGGTCATGCCCCTGCTCGCCCCCTGGGTCGAGAAGTTCGGCTACCCGGCCGACTGATGAGCGACCAGGCTTCATCTTCGCTGGACTCGGCGACCAGCCTGAAGGCCGCCGCCGACGCCGCCGCGGCCAGGGGCGACCTGACGAACGCGCGGGCCCTGCTCGAGCGGGCTGTGCGGCTGGAGGCCGGCGATCCCGCCCTGTGGATGAGCCTGGCCGGCTGTTGCCGCGGCCTTGGCGACCACGAGGCCGCCGCCGCGGCAGTCGAGGCCGCCCTGCGCATCGATCCGCGCGACTTCCTGGCGCTCTTGATGAAGGCCTCGCTGATCGAGCGGCTGGGCCAGGCCCGGCTGGCGGCCATCGCCTATGGCGTGGCCTTGACCCAGGTTCCGCCGGATGAGCGGCTCAACCCCGCCCTGCGCGGCGCCGTCGCCCATGCGCGACAGCTGCACAGCCGCCACGTCGACGATCTGGAGGCGGCGCTGAAGGCGGAGGTAGGCCGTGAGTTTGGCGCGAACCAACGCCGCGCCGAGGCTTTCGCCGAGCGCATCGTCGGCAAGCGGCGCGTCTATCACCAGGAACCGGTGCAGTTTCACTATCCCGGCCTGCCCGAGATCGAGTTCCACGACCGCGAGGAGTTCCCGTGGCTGGCCGGGCTGGAGGCCGCCACCGGCGACATCCGCGCCGAGCTGATCGAGATCCTGCGCCAGGATGGCGACGACCTGCAGCCTTACGTCAACTATCCGGAGGGCACGCCGCTCGATCAGTGGGCCGAACTGAACGGCTCGCCGCGCTGGGGCGCCTTCCACCTCTTCTACGATGGCCGCGAGGTGACCTGGAACGCCAGGCGGGCGCCGAAGACGATGGCCGCTATCGCGCGGCTGCCGCAACCGCACGTGCAGGGCCGCTCGCCGGCGGCGATGTTCTCGGTGCTGCAGCCGAAAACCCGCATCCCGCCGCACACCGGCATCGCCAATACCCGGCTGGTCATGCACCTGCCGCTGATCGTGCCGGAGGGGTGCGGCTTCCGGGTCGGCGCCGAGACGCGGGCCTGGCGCGAGGGCGAGGCCTGGGTGTTCGACGACACCATCGAGCACGAGGCCTGGAACGACAGCGACCGGCCGCGCACCATCCTGATCTGCGACGTGTGGAATCCACGCCTCAGCCTGGAAGAACGCGAGACGATCACGGCGCTGATGTCGGCCATGGACCGGTTCAACGGCTCTGGACCGGCCGGAGGCGAGCTCTAAACCATGGCCGATGTCCCCATCGACATCGCCGCCCTGACCGCCCAGGGCGCCGCGTTGCAGGCGAACGGCCGGCTGGACGGCGCGATCGCCATCTTCACGCGGCTGACCGAAGCCGCGCCGCAAAGCGGGGTCGCCGAGCACAACCTGGCCGGGGCGTTCGGCGACAATCACCAGTTCGCGCAGAGCGAGGCCGCCGCCCGCCGCGCCCTCGCCAAGGGCCTGGACGCGCCGGAGACCTGGCTGGTGCTGGCGCGCGCGCTGCAGGGCCTCGGCCGGTTCGAGGCGGCGGAAGCCGCGTTTCGCCAGTCGATCGCGCGCCGCCCGGCCTATGCCGACGCGCATCGCGACCTGGCCCAGCTGGTCTGGATGCGCGGCGAAAGCTTGCCCGAGGCTCGCGCGGCTCTGGATGCGGCCATCGCCGCCCATCCGGGCGACGTGCCGCTGAGGCTGGCCGCGGCGAAGCTGCTCGAATACGCCGGCGAGCCGGACGCGGCCTATGGCGTGCTCGACGAGGGCTTGGGCGAAGGCCTGCCCGATCCCCGGCTCGACATCGCCGCCGCCCAGCTGCGCCTGGAGACCGATCCGGCGTCGGCCCTGGCCCATGCCTCGCGCGCCCATGCCCGCGCGCCCGACGATGGGCTGGCGCTGACCGCGCTCTGCCAGGCCAACCTGGCGCTGGGCCGCGCCGATCTCGCCTCGGCCCAGGCCGCGGCCCTGCGCGAAGCCGCGCCCTTCGACCAGCAGGCGGTGGCCCTGCAGGCGACGGCCTGGCGGCTGCTCGGCGACCCCCGCTATGGCCAGCTCTACGACTATGCCCGCTTCGTCCGCGAATGGACCATCGACACCCCGCCGGGCTGGCCCAGCCTGGAGGCCTACCTGGCCGACCTGACGCAAAGCCTGGGCGCCGTGCACCGGCTGCGCGCTCACCCCATCGGCCAGTCCCTGCGCGGCGGCGTGCAGACCACCCAGAACCTCGACCGGGTCGAGGATCCGGTGATCAAGGCCTTCTTCAAGGCCATAGACGGCCCGATCCGACGCCACATCGCCGCCATCGGCGAGACCGGCGCCTGGCGGTTCAACGGGGTCTGGTCGGTGCGCTTGCGGCCGAACGGCTATCACGCCAACCATCTGCATCCCTTGGGCTGGATCTCCTCGGCCTGCTACATCGCCCTGCCGCAGGCGATCGATCGGGGCCACGAGGCCTGGATCGCCTTCGGTGAGCCCGGCATTCCGACCAGACCGAAACTGCCGCCGCAGCATTTCGTCAAACCCGAACCGGGCAAGCTGGTGCTGTTCCCGGCCTATATGTGGCACGGCACCGTCCCCTTCACCGGCGACGAGCCCCGCCTGAGCATCGCCTTCGACGTGGTGCGGGACTTGGGTTAGCGGCCGCGCTCATAGCCCTCCCCTCGATGGGGGAGGGTTGGGTGGGGGTGTGGCCGCCGCGTTTGAGCGAAGGGTGCAAGTAGGCGCCGATCCCGATGGCGCCTGCCCATCAGCTCATTGCCAACACCCCCAACCCTGCCCCTCCCCCATCGAGGGGGAAGGGTGTGAGACATTCGCGGTTGAGCGCCCGTCGGTTGCCGCGCCCGTCGGCGGTTGTTAGCGTCGCGGGCGAAGGTTGGATGGCGGATGTTTCTGGAACTTGATGACGTCTTGGGCGCCGACGAGATCGGGCGGCTGCGGGCGATCGCGGCGGCGTCGCGGTTCGTCGACGGGCGCGTCTCCAATCCACACTCGGAGGTGAAGAAGAACCTGCAGATCGACCCCACCGAGGCGCGCGTTGAAGAGGCGGCTAAACTCATGGCCGGGGCGCTGTTCCGCATCGAGGATTTCCGCAACTTCGCCTTTCCGCGCGTGCTGGCGCCGCCGATCCTGGCCAAGTATGCGCCGGGCATGCACTATGGCGCCCATTCTGACGCGGCCTTCCTGCCGGTGGGCGCGCGGCCGCTGCGCTCCGACCTGTCCTGCACCCTGTTCATCGGCGCACCGGAGACCTACGAGGGCGGCGCGCTCTCCATCCGGCTGGGCGCCAAATCGGTCGAGTTCAAGGGCAAGGCCGGCTCGGCGGTGGTCTATCCGTCCAACACCCTGCATGAGGTCAGGCCGGTGACCGGCGGCGAGCGGCTGGTCGGCCTGACCTTCATCGAGAGCATGATCCCCGACGGGGTGCATCGCGAACTGCTCTATCAGCTGAACGAGGTGGCCGCGCTCGAGGGCCTGACCATGAGCTGGGACAACCGCACCCGGCTGGAATATGTGCGCAACAACCTGCGCCGCATGTGGGGCGAGGCGGGCTAGAGATTTCTTTCGCTTCTTCTCTGAGGGCCATCCATGGTGACTAACTCGGCGGCCGTCCCTTCCTGTTCCTTCTCCCCTCGCGGGAGAAGGTGGCGGGTCGGAGACCCGTCGGATGAGGGGCCGCGCTGGGCTTTCCACACTCGGCCCGAGGCCGCTCGTCCCAGACGCCGGTGCGGCCCCTCATCCGACCCCCTTCCAGGGGGCCACCTTCTCCCGCGAGGGGAGAAGGAATGCGAACCCAGGCGCCGCTTTCTTGCTAGAGGCCCACGCCCATGGACCTGATCGGATCGGAGCTGCGCGCCAATCCCGACCTCTATCCGCTGGCCTTCAACGTCTTCCAGGACAGCGTCTATTTCGTAAGGCTGAGCCGGGCCCGCTACGCCGACGCGAGCTTTCTCGACCAGCGGGTGGCGGTCCAGGGCGACGAGGGCGGCTGGGCGCAATGGGCGCCGGTGGCGGCGCTGGCCGGGCGGCTGGAGGGCGAGAGCGACTTCATCTTCCACATCGGCCATGTCGGCTCGACCCTGCTGGCGCGGCTCTTGGGCCTCAGCCCGCGGGTCTTCTCCCTGCGCGAGCCGGTGATCCTCAGGGTGCTCGCCCAGGTGGCGTTCGACCTGCCGACCGCGGAAAGCCCCTGGAGCCAGGAGACCTATGACGAACACGTCGAGGTCTTCTCCAGGCTGTGGGCGCGCACCTATGACCCTGGGCAGAAGACGCTGCTGAAGGCGACCAGCCTGGTCAGCGAGATGGCGGCCGACCTGATGGCGCGCTCGCCGACCTCGCGCGCCATCGCCATGACCGTCGCGCCCGAGGTCTATATGGCGACC
>DASYAQ010000428.1:0-4459 GCA_036501225.1 Caulobacteraceae bacterium
ACCCGTTTCCAGGCGGCGGCGTAGCCGGCGGCGTCCATGTGGGCCTTCTTGGCCCAGGCCTGCGGAACCGGGAAAACCTCGCCGTCGCTCATGGCTCGCCTCCGTATCGTTGTTGTCCGACGACTAAGCGGACCCGGGCGCCAAGCGCAACCGCCAAGGCCTTCAAGGGGTGTTCCCAGCCGCCGCGGCGCGGGCTAACCCTCACCGCGATGACTGAGCCGCTCGCCGTCGCTTACCGGGCCCGCCTGGCCCTGGATGAGCTGAAACCCGACCCGGCGCAGGAGGTGGCGGTGCGCGCGCTTTCGCGCCTGGAAGGCGAGCTGAACGGATTGGGCGAGCCGGGCTTCGTCGCCTCGCTGTTCCGCAAGGCCCCCGCGCCCAAGGGTGTCTATCTCTGGGGTCCGGTCGGCCGCGGCAAGTCGATGCTGATGGACCTGTTCTTCGCCTCCGCTCCGATCGAGAAGAAGCGGCGCGTGCATTTCCAGGTCTTCATGGCCGAGACCCACGCGCTGATCGGCCAGTGGCGGGAGGGCGACGCGGCTGCGCGCCGCGCCGTCTTCGGGCAAAATCGCGGCGACGACCCGATCGCACCGACCGCGGCCCTGATCGCGTCGCGCGCGCGATTGCTCTGTTTCGACGAGCTGCAGGTCAACGACATCGCCGACGCCATGATCCTCGGCCGGCTGTTCGAATCCCTGTTCGAGCGCGGCGTCGTGCTGGTCGCCACCGCCAACCGGCCGCCGGACGACCTCTACAAGGACGGCATCAATCGCCAGCTGTTCTGGCCCTTCATCGCCATGCTGGAAGACAGGATGGAGCTGGTCCAGGTCGGCGGCCCGCTGGACTATCGGCTGGATCGCCTGCGCAGCGCCGGCCTCTACTTCGAACCGATCGACGCGGGCAGTGAGGCCCGGTTCGAGGCGCTGTGGGAGGGCCTGCTGGACGGCGGCGAGGAAACCGGGGCGACGCTGGAGGTGCTGGGCCGACGCCTGCGCCTGCCGCACGCCAGCGGCGGCCTGCTCCGCGCCTCCTTCGCCAGCCTCTGCGGCGCCATGTTGGGGCCGCAGGACTACCTGGCCATCGCGGCGCGCTTTCATACGGTGCTGCTGGAAGCGGTGCCGATGCTGACGCCGGACCGGCGTGATCAGGCGCGACGGTTCATCATGCTGATCGACGCGCTCTACGAGGCGCACGCCCGGCTGGTGGTGCTGGCCGCGGCCGAGCCCGAGGGCCTCTATCCCGCCGGCCGCGAAGCCTTCGACTTCCAGCGCACCGCCTCGCGCCTGGAAGAAATGCGCTCGGCCGCCTGGCTGGAAGCGAGCGAGACCTACGCCTCGGCCACCACCGCCAGCACCGCTTCGCCATAGTGGTCGAGCTTGGTCTGGCCGACGCCGCCGACGCTGGCCAGGGCGCCGGGGCTGGACGGCCGGAGCCGGGAGATCTCGGCCAGGGTGCGGTCGTGGAATATGACGTAGGGCGGCACGCCCTGGCGCGCCGCCTCCTCGCGCCGCCAGGCCCGCAACAGATCGAACAGCGGCATGTCCGTCTCCAGCACGCCCAGCGGCTCGCCGCCCCGTCGCCGCCGGGGCCGCCCGGAACGGGTGGTCGGGTCGTGGGCTTCCGGCGCGCGCCTGAGCTGAACGCCGCGCTCGCCGCGATAGACCGCGCGCACCGCCTCGGCGTCGCCCAGGCCCAGCAACGGGCGACCGTCATTGGGGTCCTCGCGCACCAGGCCCTCGAACAACAACTGGTCGATCAGGTCGCGCCAGCCGGCGGGGCTGAACTCCTTGCCGACCCCGAAGGTGGAGAGGCCGGCCTCGAAGTCGCTCGGCTCCTTGGTCTTGCCCAGCAGGTGATCGACCACCCGGCCGCGGCCGAAGCGCCCGCCCAGCCGGTGCACGGCGGCCAGCGCCTTTCGCGCCGCCTCGCTGACATCGACCGCGACCGGCGGCGCGAGACAAAGGTCGCACTGGCCGCAGGCCTCGACATCGGTCTCGCCGAAGTAACGTCGCACCGCCGCGGCGCGGCAGCCCATGCCCTCGAGCATGGCGTAGAACTGGCGCGCCTTGCGGGTCTGCACCTGGCGCACCGCGTCGGAAACGTCGCGGCCGCCGATGCGGCGCAGCGCCCAGTTCAGGTCGGCGGGGCCATAGAGGGTGATGCCCTCGGCCGGGGCGCCGTCGCGGCCGGCGCGGCCGATCTCCTGCCAATAGGCTTCGATCGAGGCCGGCGGGTCGGCATGGATGACGAAGCGGACGTCGGCCTTGTCGATGCCCATGCCGAAGGCGATGGTCGCCACCATCACCGCATCGTCGGCGGCGAGGAACTCCATCAGCCGGCGCTTGCGCACGCCGGCGTCCAGTCCGGCGTGATAGGCCAGCGCATGGGCGCCGGCGTCGCGCAGGCTGGCGGCCAGCGCGTCGGCGCCGTCGCGGCTGCCGGTATAGACCACCCCGGCGCGGCCGGCCCTCTGGGTCACCAGCTCGATGACCCGTTTGTCGGATTTGCCGACCTTGCGTTCGGCGGCCAGCACCAGTTCCGGCCGGGCGAAGCTGTCGACGAATTCGCGCGCGTCGGTCAGGCGAAGCTCTGCGCGGATGTCCTCGCGGGTCCGCGCATCGGCCGTGGCGGTCACCGCCAGCCGGGGCGTGCGCGGAAAGAGCGAGGCCAGCTGGCCCAGCATGCGGTATTCGGGACGGAAGTCGTGGCCCCACTGGCTGACGCAGTGGGCCTCGTCGATGGCCACCAGGGCCAGGTCGAGCTGACTCAGTCGTTCCAGCATCGACGGCTGCATCAGCCCTTCCGGCGAAAGGTAGAGGATGTCGAGTTCGCCCGCCTCGATCCTGGCCCAGGTCTCGCGCCGCTCGGCCGGTTCGATGGCCGAATCCAGCCTGGCCGCGGCGACGCCGGACTGGATCAGCGCCGCCACCTGGTCGGCCATCAGCGCGATCAGCGGCGAGACCACCAGGCCCAGGCCCGGCCGGATCAGCGCCGGGATCTGATAGCAGAGGCTCTTGCCGCCGCCGGTCGGCAGCACGGCCATGGCGTTGCGGCCGGCGAGGATTTCGCCGATCACCTCGCCCTGCAGGCCGCGAAAATCGGCATGGCCAAAGGTCCGGCGCAGCCGGTCGCGGGCTTCATCGAGCAGGGGAATCGCATCCACCGGCGCTATATGGCCGAGCCGCTCGTCGGCCACAACGACGCCGGCGCTCATCACGGTTGGCGCCAGCCCTTGTCGTTCATGCAGGTCTGATAGGCCGCCTGGCGCTCGATGGCGCCGCGATCGGCCAGGGGATTGTCCCTGGCCACCGCCTCGGCCATGGCGCTGGTGACGCCGTAGCGCGGATCGGAATAGTTGGACGGGTCATTGACGTCCAGGCTGGCCGCCTCGCTTCGGCAGGCGGCCTGGTCCGCCGCCAGGTGGCTGGCGTCGCCGCCGCTCCAGACCTCGGCCGCCGGCTTGGTGGCGCAGGCGCTGAGCCAGACGGCGGCGGCGAGGACCATCCCGGCCTTGGCGTTGATCATCGACAGCGACCTCGCGGTATCGGAGGCCGGACCCTAGCGCGGTGCGCGGCCCCTGCAATCCCCTCGCGCGATTCAATCGCTTTCGCTAAGAAACCGGGGCGGCGGCGCCGGCGGGGACGTCGCACGGAGACGAAACACGCATGGCGAACGGGGAGGGTCGGGGGCCAGGCCGGGGCGATCGCGCCGGCGGCGGACCGTCCGCGCCCGCCAGGCGCGGCCGCTCGCTGCTCGGCGCCCTGGTCTATTGGACGCTGGTCGCCTGTGTCTGGGCGCTGATCGGCATCGTCGCCTTCTTCGCCGTCTTCGCCATCGACCTGCCGGACACCTCGAAGATCTTCGATGTCACCCGCCAGCCGTCGATCTCCTATCTCGACCGGTCGGGCTCGCAGGTCGCCGTGCGCGGCAGCCAGTTCTCGCCGCCGATCGATCTGGACCAGTTGCCGCCCTATGTGCCGGCGGCCTTTGTCTCGATCGAGGACCAGCGCTTCTATCACCATTTCGGTTTCGACGTGATCGGCATGACCCGCGCCGCCTTCGCCGACGTCCGCGCCGGCCACACCGTGCAAGGCGCCTCGACCATCACCCAGCAGCTGGCCCGCAACCTCTTCCTGACGCCGGACCAGACCGTGCGGCGCAAGGCCCAGGAACTGGTGCTGGCGGTCTGGCTGGAGACCAGGTTCTCCAAGAAGCAGATCCTGTCGCTCTATCTGAACCGGGTCTATTTCGGCGAAGGCGCCTATGGCATCGAGGCCGCCTCGCAGCGCTATTTCAACAAGCCGGCCAAGGAGCTGACCGTCGGCGAGGCCGCCCTGCTGGCCGGGCTGATGAAGGGGCCGTCGCGCTACAGCCCGGTCTCGGCCACCGACCGGGCCGAGCGGCGGGCCACCATCGTGCTCGACAAGATGGTGGAGACCAAGGCGATCACGCCGGCCCA
>DASYAQ010000429.1:0-3294 GCA_036501225.1 Caulobacteraceae bacterium
CCGCACTCCAGGTCCCGTCGACATTTCGGACCTCCTGGCCCGTCGCCGGGTTGTAGTGAGCGCCTGCGGTGCCTGGAAATGGGCCGGTGGCGCCGGCAGCAGCGAGCTGCGTGATGTCGATCGCGGGGGTGAACGAGCCCAGGAACGGCAGGCCAAGGGCCGTGTCATCAAAGCCGATGACCCGGTGCTGCTCGAAGCCATCCTTGTGGTCGTTGGTGTAGCGCGCCGCACCTTCGATCTTCCACTCCGGCGTGATTTGCCACGTCAACTGGCCATAGCCGGCCAGCGAATCGTAGGTGATCACCGCATCCTCTTGGAAGAGGCACCCGGATGGGTTGCGCGCGGCCGGCGTTCCCGCCGTGGTCAGGGGCGTGAAGACCTGGGTTTGGAAGGGCGTGCAAAGAGCGTTGACCGGCTGGTTGTAGTGCTCGTGATACCAGTAGGCGCCGGCGATCCATTGGATCGGCCCCGTCGTTGTCGACGACAGGCTCAACTCGTTGCTGAAGTACTGTTCGTTTTCGACGAAGGTCAGGTGCCCGCCTTGCGGATTGATCGTGAGGTTGCCGAAGCCCGGCGGTCCCACCAACTGATAGGAAGCCACACCAGCATCGTTATTAGTGCCGGATGCAAGGTCGTAATAGAACGACTGATATCCCCCAGTATATTTCAGGTCGGCGATCGGGAAGTGGTAGGTGATGTTGGTCGCGAGCGCGATGTCCCGATCCTGCCGGTTAACGTCGGTGAAATTTTCGATGTAGTGGCGCAGATTGACGTTGGACGCGTTGTTTCCAGGAAACTGGGCGGCGTTGACGGGGTTCAATACCAGGTTGACGACCTGTTGCCCGCTGCTGCCTGGGCCGGTCAGGGCGCAGCCAGGGACGGCGGCTTGGCTTGCCAGGCCGCACAGTCCGTAGAAGCCGCTCGGCGAAAGGCTGCCATTGGGGAACTCGAAGTCCTGGATGGCGCCGACTTCCGAGGCGGTGTGGAACGAGGTGCGATAGTCGCCTGCTGAGAACATCGCCCACGCATCCAGGTGGGGTCCGAGGTTGGCGTCCAACTGGGCTTCGAAATATTCCTGGTTGCCGTTGTTGCCCTGGGCAAGGTTGCCGCCGACGTGCTTGCCGTTGGCCAGGTTGGTGAAATAGCCGCCGGTTTCGCTGGAATAGTTGCCGCCGACGCGGAAGCGCAGCCAGTCGGTGATCGGGCCGGAGACGACGGCCTCGCCGTAATATTCGCCGTAGTTTTGCACACCGACGCGGCCTTCCGCATAGAAGTCCTGAGTCGGCCTGGCCGAGAGATAGTTGATCGTGCCACCGTCGGCGTTCGAGCCGTGCAGCGTGTTCTGCGGTCCGCGGTCCACTTCGATCTGGCTGACAAACAGCGAGTCGTGCTGCTCGGCGATAGTGGCGTTCGCGCCGTAATAGACGCCGTTGTAATAGGTCGCCACGCCGGACTCGGTGGCGAGGCTGACCGTATTGCGGCCGATGCCGCGGATATAGGCCCGGTCGTTCGAGGCGAAATAGGACAGGCCCGGCGTAAAATCGCTGAGCTGCTGGGTGGTCTGGATGCCGAGCAGATCGCGCTGCTTGGCGGTGAAGGCCGAGACCGCGACGGGGACGTGTTCGATCGCCACATTGCGCCGCGTCGCGGTGACGATCACCTCGCCGGACGGCGCCGGGGCGGCGGCAGGGGCCGCCGGCGGCGCGGCGGCCTGCGCCAGGGCTTGTGACGCCCAAAGTCCACCCATGATGACCATGGTTGCGGCTGACGCGCCGCGCAGCAGTGCACGCTTCATCTGGTAACCTCCCCGCTGGGATCGCACCCACACTTACGGTGGGATTTTGATCCGTGCAGACCTATGTGACGTCACGGAAACATGCTTGGCAATGCCTAAAATGAGGGCGGTTATCACGCCCGCGTGAGCATGATTGACTGTCCGATACGGATTATACGTAGGATGCCGCCATGAAGACCGCCCCGCTCGGACCCCTCGGCCCGGTCAGCCGCCTGACGCTCGGCGGCGGCGGCATAGGTCAGGTCTGGGGCGAGACCAGCCGCGCGGAGTCCGCCGCCACCTTGCGGGCCGCGATCGCCGGCGGCATCGACCTGATCGACACCGCGCCCATGTACGGCAGCTGCGAGGCGATCATCGGCGAGACCTTCGCCGGCGTCCTGCCGGCGGGCGTGAAGATCACCAGCAAATGCGCCCTGGGCTCGCCGCCAACCGGCCAGGTCGCCGCCCGCCTGGAGGCCGCGCTGGACGCGACGCTCGCGGCCATGCGGCTCAGCCGGGTGGATCTCTATTTCCTGCATTCCAACATCGCCGCCGACGATTACGCCTATGCCCACGGCGACGCCCGGCGCGACGACTTCTCGACGCGCTGGTCGCTCTATGTGGACGAGCTGATCCCCGCCTTCGAGCGGCTGAAGGCGCAGGGCCGGATCGGCGCCTGGGGGGTCACCGGGATCGGCGTGCCGCGCAGCATACTGGACGCCTTCGCCCATTCGCCCGCTCCGGATGTGGCGCAGGTGATCGCCAACCTGATGGATTCCGCCGGCGGCATTCGCAGGTTCGCCGAGCCGGCCGCGCCGCGCACGATTCTCGCCGCCGCCAGGGCCAGGGGCATCGGCGTCATGGGCATCCGCGCCGTCCAGGCCGGCGCCCTGACCGCCGCTTTCGATCGGACCCTGTCGCCCAACCATCCCGATGCGAGGGACTATGAGCGCGCGGAGCCGTTCCGCGCGCTCTGCGCCGGCTGGGGCGAGGATCCGGCCCTGGTCGCCCACCGCTATGCGCTGTCGATCCCCGGCGTCGATACCGTGGTGCTGGGCGTGAAGAACCGCGCCGAACTCGACCAGGCGCTCGACGCCGAGGCGGCCGGGCCGCTCGGCGACGGCGAAATGGCCGAGATCGACCGGCTGGGGCTGGCGCTAGTCTAGGGCCGGCCCCAACCGGCCGTTTCTAGTGGCCGTTGGCCAGGATGATCGAGGCGATCAGGCCGGTCGTGACGGCGGCCAGCACGTACTGACCGTTCGATTCGCGCCATTCATAGCCACGCGGCGGGGCGCGCAGATGGTGGGCGCGATAGTCGACCGGCTGGGCGTTTCGCCAGTCGTTCTGGCCCATGTGCTCGCCCCTGCTCCAGTGGTGGCCGGCGCCCTGGTCGTGGCCCCAGCGGGGGGCGGCGTTGGCCGCGCCGGCGACGAGGGCCGCGACGGCGACAGCCAAAACGAACGTTTTCATGGAAAAAACCTTTCGATTGGGAAAGTGGACGCCCCTGCGCCAAACCTTAG
>DASYAQ010000430.1:0-11782 GCA_036501225.1 Caulobacteraceae bacterium
GCGTCGAACAGCTGCACCTCCTGCGTCACCAGGCCGATGCGGCCGCGCAGCTCGGCCAGCGTCGCCTCGCGGATATCCTCGCCGTCGAGGGTGATGCGCCCACGCACCGGGTCGTAGAGACGGAAGAGCAGCCGGGTGAGCGTGGTCTTGCCGCTGCCGGTGCGGCCAAGCAGACCCAGCACCTTGCCTGGCTCGAGCGCGATGGAGATGTCGCCGAGCACCGGCGCGTCGGCCCGGTAGGCGAAGCTGACCGCCTCGAAGCCGACCCGGGGCGCGGTCTTGCGCGCGGCGCTCCAGCCGAGGCCCGCGCCGTCCCTCAGCTCCGGCCCGACCGCCAGCAGCGCGCGGATGCGCGCCAGGCTGGCCTGGGCGGTCTGGTACTGCTGCAGCTGCGTCCCGATCAGCGCTACCGGCTGGGCCATCATGCCGGCGTACTGCATGAACATGAACACCGCGCCGATGGTCACGGCGTGGATCAGGTACAGGTGCGCGCCCACCGCCAGCGCCGCGGCGAAGCCCAGCGAGAACAGCCCGCTGGCGATGAGGAATATCCACTGGCCGCGGCGGGTGGCGGCGATGCTGGCGACCGCCAGTTCGCGGGTCAGCTCGGCGAAGCGGCGCATCACGTGGCCGCCGCCGCCATTGGCGCGGATGTCGTCGATGCCGGCGATGCGCTCCTCGAGGAAGGCGGAGAAGGCCGAAAAGGCGTCGCGGACCCGCTCCCACTGCTCGCGCGCCAGGTCACGCAGCTGATGGATCACGACCCCGGCGATGGCCGCCACCAGGCCGAGCGTTGCGCCGATGCGGATGTTCTCGACCATCAGCACCGCGAGGATGCCGCCCAGCAACAGGGCGCCGCCGACGATCTGGATGATGAACTGCGAGAAGAAGTTGGCCAGGGCCGCGACGTCGCCATCCACCCGCTCGATGATGTCGCCGGGCGAGGTCGAGGTGTGGAAGTGCATGTCGAGATAGAGGCAGTGGGTGGCGAGGTCGCGCCTGAGCCGGTTGGTCGCCGCCCACGCCAGCTGCTCGCTGAAATAGGTGGCGCCGATCTGCAACAGCTGGGTCGCGATCGCCGCGACGATGAAGGCGCCTGCCAGCAGCAGCAGATACGACAGTGGCGCGCGCGACTGGCCCGTGGCGGCGGTGTCTATGAACCGGCGCACGATCAGCGGCGCCACCAGCTGAGTTGCGATGCCGAGCAGCATGAACGCCGCCAGGGCGGCGATCCGCCGGCCCTCCGGACGCAGGTACCGCCGCAGCACGCCCACGGTCGTCGTTGACGGCGTCATGGATGGTGCGCCCGGTCGCGCCCATTCTGCAGTGTCATCGCCCGCTAGGATGTTACGGCCCCGCCTCAGGATTTCGCGCCCTTTGGCGATCGCGCGCGGTCTGGCAGGTCCGGCGCGACGACACTTTCGCCTCAGAGGATCACGCTAGACCGAGTCGCCGGTGAGTCAGTCCAACCTTAGTTCGGTTCGGCGCGGTGGGCCGGACCGCCGGCCTCGGTGACGACGCCGTCTGGTTCACGAATCATGACGGAGACTCCGCGACGAGCGGCCCGAGCCAGGCCCGGTAGCGGTCGTCCGTGGCGCGCCAGCGCTCATGGTCATGTTCGGCGCGCCGGCCGTCGGCGGCGATTTGGATCAGATCCAGGAAGTCATGCCAGCCGGACGCCGTATCGATGAGGCGGCGGCCGAGCATCCGGGTCTGGGTGAAGACCAGGCGGCAGGCCTGGCTCTCCGGCGTCAGGTCCAGCCGCACCGTCGAGGGGCCGCCGTCGGCGTTGGTCCAGTTGTATTCAAGCAGACGCGGCGGTTGGCAGGCCGTGATGATCCCCTCGATGAAGTTCGGCTCGTCGCGAAGGTGGATCACATAGCGCCCGCCGACGCGTAGCTCGATCTCTGAGTCGCCGAGCCAATCGGCTATGCGCTCCGGGACGGTCAAGGCGGCCCAGACCTTCTCGATCGGCCGCGCGATCTCGCGCACCAGCCGCAATTCGAAGCGATCGCCGACGCGGCGAACCGCGCCATCGTCCGCCGCGGGGCCGGCGATCCAGCCGTCCAGTTCAAGGGTGTCGGCCATGCTCATTCCTCCGTTTTCAATGGATCCACGCGACCTCGGCCTGCCGCGCGCGGCAGGCGCGTGCGATAGCGCGGGACGTGCTCGGCGACCTCACGCTCGGCGCGCGCCTTCTCGCGCTCGAGCGACCAGGCCAGCGGCTCGGGCCGGATCGCGGCTTCCGGCAGGTCGTGCAGATGGATGTGCCAGCCGGTGGCGACGCTGAGCAGGTGCTCGGCCGGCAGCTCCGTCGAGGTCAGGGTGAGACGCGTACCCATCATCTTCGGGTCTTCCTGCTTGAGGTCCCAGCGCGCCACCGAATGGCGGCCGTCCGGGCCCGGCATGGCCCAGGCAAGCAGGTTGGGCGGCTTCAACGCCACGATGAAGCCGGTTTCGACGTGCCCGTGGGAGTCCCAGCGGAACTCGACCGCGCCGCCGAGGCGCAGGTCGATCTTGGCCTGGGTGAACCAGTCGGCGAGCCGCGCCGGCTCGGTCAGCGCCGCCCAGACCTTCTCGATCGGGACCATAATGAAGCGGTCGAAGCGGACGCTGTAGAGCCCGTCGGCGCCCTGGGTCACATAGCCGTCCGCCTCGTGGTGGCGGAGCGCTGGCGGCGTATCGAAACCCGCAACATAGGGGCCGAAATGCCGCTTGTAGCGAGCGACCATGTCCGGGTGCTCCAGCGGATCGGCTTCCCGCGCCGCCTCGCCCGTTATGGCGACGGTGAGATCGTCCATGAAGCCGCGCCAGCCGGCGAAGCCGCCCAGGACCCACCAGGCGTTGATGCCCGGCTCGGTCACCCGCTGGCAGACGGTGGAGAAGGTCAGGCGGCAACCATCGCCCTGGGCCGCCAGCGCCCAGCGGATGTTGAGATCGCCGGCGCCGCCGTTCCAGACATAGGCGAGCAAACGGGGCGGATCGTAGTCGGTGATCGTGCCCATGACGCCGTCGTTGCCGTGTCCCGGGAACCAGACGATGTAGCGGCCGCCGATACGCAGGTCCAAGTCGGCCCGCTCGCCGAGCCAGGCTTCCAGCCGCTCGGGAATGGTCAGCGCGGCCCACACCTTCTCGACCGACCGGGGAATCAGCCGGACGATGCGGATCTCATAACGGCCGTCGCCGAGGGCGCGGATCTCGCCGTCCCCGGGCTTTTCACCGGCGATCCAGCCGTCTGCATCGGGCGTCACGGCCATGGCTCAGCTCTCCTGCATCAGGTGGTCGACCAGGGCGTCGAGCTTGCCGGACCAGAACTTGCGATAGGGCGCCAGCCAGGCGTCCAGCTCGGCCAACTTGTCCGGCTCAAGCCGGTAGACCCGGCGCTGGGCGTCCTTGCGCACGCTCACCAGCCCCGCCTCGCGCAGGATGCGCAGATGCTTGGAGACGCCAGGCTGGCTGATCTCCAGCGCCTCGACGATGTCGCCCGCCGTGCGCTCACGGTCGCCGACCAGTTCGATGATCCGGCGACGGTTCGGCTCGGCGATGGCTTCGTAGAGGTTCATTTCTTTATATCGTCGGATAGTTATATAGCTGTCAAGCCATATAATGGGCCGTCGCCGACCGCTGGAGATCCACGCCGGTTTTGGCTTGGTCCGCGCCTTATAGCGCCGACACCTCCGCCGGGTCGGTCACGGCGCCCGCTCGATCGGGTGCGGATAGATGCGCACGTATTCGATGGTGTAGCGGTCGATGAACCGGGCGAGGTCGGCGTTGCTCATGTCAGGTCGCCCGTTCAGCTGGCGGCAGCGTGGCGTCGATATGGGCGCGGTAGATGTCGCAGAGTTCGAACCAGCGTTCGCGCTCACGCAGTTCACGGACGATCTTGGATTTCTGCTCGGTGGAGAATTCGGCGCCGAAGCGCTGCGCCCAATCGTCCGCAATGGCGCTGAACGCCGTCGGCGGCCGGCGCGAGCCGCAGGGGACGCCGTCCAACAGGTCGGCCAGTTCCTCGAACGCCGAATGCCAGCCGCCCAGATTGCCGCCGCCCCACGGGGTGTCCCAGGCGTGCGGGACCTGCCGCGGGCGCGCCACGCCCGGCGCGGCGTATTGCAGGTAGCGCAGCCGCGTGCCGCCGGCCTCGGGCGAAAGCTCGAACTGGAAATAGGAGCCGGCCTCGGTCGGATCGGCGAAGTTGAAGCGGATGAAGCGCGGCGGCTCGACCGCCTCGATGACGCCCCTGAAGCCGTCCTCGAATCGGTAGGCGCCGCCGGATTTCAGCTCCCAGACGCTCGGCGGGATGAACCATTGCGCCAGCTCGCCCGGCTGGGTGAGAGCCCGCCAGACCCGCTCGATCGGGTGCGGATAGTGGCGCACGAACTCCATCATATAGCGGTCGATGAAGCGGGCCAGTTCGGCTTCAGCCATCTCAGGACCCCGTCTCGGTATCCGCGCGGCGGTACTTGACCATGTTGATCAGGTGGATGGTGTGGCCGTCAGGGTCCTTCAGGATTGCGCCCGAGCTCTCGGCGTCCGTGTTCGGGCCGCGCTCGAAGCGCAGCCCCTTGTCGGCGAAATCGCGGCTGACCGCCACGACGTCCCCCTGCCAGAAGGTGACCTGCACCTTGTCCGGCTCGATATAGCCTTGGTAGAGGCCGATGCGGCAGTCGGCCCTCTGCAGCGTCGCGCTGCGCCCCGCGCGTGCGCGGGCGACGAGTTGAAATCCGAGCTTTTGATAGAAGTCGAGCGACTGTTCGAGGTCAGCCACCGCGAGGCTGGTGGTGAACCAGCCGAGCCGCCGATCGCCTTTGCTGGCGGGTCCCGTGCGCTCAGCATCCTTCAGGTTGACGAAGTAGATCGCCATGCCGTCTGGGTCCCGCAGCAGCGCCCCAACGCCCTTGGAGTCCAGCGCCGGCCCTCGCTCGAACGTGAGTCCCTTGCCCGTAAGGTCGGCGGCGATGGCCTCGACGTCGCCCTGCCGGAACAGCAGGGTCGTCTCCGGCGATAGCCCCTGGTAGAGGCCGATCCGGCAATTTCCCCGCTGAACCGTCGCGGCGCCATCCTCGGGCGCGCCGCCGACGAGCTCAAACCCCAACTTGCCGTAGAAGTCGCACGAGCGCTCGACGTCTTTTACGTCGAGGCTGAGTTCGTACCACCCCAGATCCATGTCGCGTCTCCCCTGTCTTCAGGCCGGCGGCAGTGTCGCGTCGACGTGGGCGCGGTAGAGGATGCCGAGCTCATGCCAGCGCGCGCGATCGCTGGGCTTGCTCATGCCGCCAACAAGGCCGCCGTCGAGCGGATCGACGAAACGCGCCAGGTCGGCTTCGGCCATGTCAGTCGCCCCTTTCCTGCATGCGGTCGAGATGGGCGCCGAGGCGGTCGAAGCGCGCCTTCAGCACCTCCAATTGAGCGGTCATCCACTGGCGCACCCCGTCTAGCGGCTCCTGCTCCAGCCGGTAGATCCGCGACTGCGCCTGCTGGCGATAGGAGATCAGCCCGCTTTCGCGCAGCACCCGCAGGTGCCGCGAGACCGAGGGCCCGGCCATCTCGAAGCGGCTGGAGATGTCGCCGGCGCTGCGCTCGCTGGCCGCCAGCATGGCGACGATCTCGCGGCGGGTCGGGTCGGCAAGGGCTTCATAGACATCCATGCGATTATCTAGTCATATGGCTAGATAGCGGTCAAGCTATATAACCTAGAGCCTCGGTAATCGCATCCCGGGAGAAGGGACAGGTGAGTCCTGTGGCGCCCTCAGCGATAGCTCACAACCTCGTATTCGATCCCGTCAGGATCGAGGAAATAGAAGCGGCGGCCGGGCTCGTAGTCGCCGTGAGAAAAGGGAGTCAGGCCGGCCGAGATCACGCTGGCTTCGGTCGCATCGAGATCGTCGACCTCGACGCCGATGTGGTTCAGCGGCCGGCCCTTGGCGAAGTCGCGCGTCGGGTCGGCGGCATCGCGCGGGGCATAGAGGGCGATATAGTTCTCATCCGATCCGACGTGGATGGTCCGGCCGCCGTTCATGGCGGGCCCCGCCCAGCGAACCTTCCAGCCGAACAGGGCCTGCATCAGCCCCGCGGCGCGGTCGGGGTCGCTGACGGTGACGTTCACATGTTCAATTCGCGGGGAGGACATCGGCGCGGCTCCTTTGGGCCTGGATTTGTGCGTCGCATGGTGTACAACCTCAACCTAACTTGAGATCAAGCTATTTCTGGACCCCACGTGCTCTCACCTTCACTGCTGTCGATCGGCGACCTGTCCCGCCGCACCGGCCTGTCGGTTTCCGCGATCCGCTTCTACGAGGCGCGCGGCCTGGTGACCGCGATCCGCACCGGCGGCAACCAGAGGCGCTTCATGCGCTCGGACATCCGCCGCCTTTCCTTCGCCCTGATCGCCCAGCGGCTTGGGTTGACGATTTCCGAGATCCAGACCGTGCTCTCCACGCTGCCGCCGGGTCGTCCGCCGACACGGGCGGATTGGCAGGCGATCAGCCTGCGCATCCACGGCGCCCTGGAGGCGCGGATCGCCATGTTGCAGAGGACCCGCGACCTTCTGGACAGCTGCATCGGCTGTGGGTGCCTGTCGCTGGACCGGTGCGCCCTCTACAACCCTGACGACAGGGCCGCGCGGGCCGGCGCCGGCCCGCGGTTTCTGATCGGCGATCGGGCCGAGGACTTCGGCGAGGTGTGACACCCGCCTGCGGCCGCTTGGCCGCGTGACACGACTCCGCGGGCGCGCGTAAGCTCCGCTGGGGTGACTCGGGCTGGAGCGCGGTGTTTGGCGGGCGGTGGGGATAGCAGCGGAGCGCATTCGGCGTTCGGCGGGGCCGAGGGAGTCGCCTTCGCGGCGCCGCCGCGCGGTTCGACCAGCGCCTATATCCGCATCGCCGTCCTGCTCGCCCTGCTGATCCTGGCCATCTACACCGGCTTCGCCATCGTCAAGCTCGAGCGCAGCGCCCAACAGGCGCCGGCTGCCGGCGATGGCGCCGCGGCCGTTGCCGACAGCCTGGCCGGCCGCGCCGAGGGCGAGATCGCCCGGCTGCAGGCGGCCCTGACCGCCGCCGGCGCGGTCGCCCAGCGCCTGCCCGCCCAGCCGATGGACGCCGCCGAAGCCGCCTTCAAGGCCGCCCGCCCGGCCGCCCGCGCCGTCGCCGTGGTCGGCGACGACGGGGTGCGCGCGGTCGCCGGCGACGGCGCCGACGCCGACTGGGCCGCGGCCGCCCAGGCCGCCCGGGCGTCCGGCAAGAGCTTCTGGATCGGCCGCGTCGGCAAGGGGGCCAGCGTCTATGCGACGGAGGTTCTTCCCGGCAGCACCGAGGGCCAGGGCCGTCTGCTGCTGATCGCGTCGGCCGACCTGGCGCCGATCATGCCGGCTGCCATCCCCGCGCCGGCCACGGCGCTGGTGCTGGCGACGGCGGACGGCCGCGTCCTCGCCGCCGGCGGCCAGGGCGGCGTCGGCGATACGGCGACGCTCGACGAAGCCTTCCAGGTCCATCCGGACGCGCTGAAGCCCGGAGGTGCGCGCGGCGTGCTGCCGGACGGGACCAAGGCGGCGCTCGCCGTCCGCCCGTTCGCCGACGGCGAACTGATCGCGGTCGCCGCCCGCCCCGGCGACCCGGCCGTGGCGGCGCGCCGCAACCTGGACGGCGACGTCTTCTCGCTGGTCGCGCCGCTGATGGCGGGCATAGCGCTGGCCTTGCTGTTCGTGGTGCAGAGCCGCAAGGCGGAAGCCGCGGAACAGGCCTTCGCCGACAGCGAACGGCGGTTTCGCCTGGCCGTCGAGGCGGCGCGCTGCGGCATCTGGGAATGGGACCTGGACGCCGACCGCATGATCATGTCCGACATCGCCGGCGCCATATTGGGCTGGGGCGGCGCCGGCGTCGTCGCTGGGCCGCAACTCCTGGCCCGGATCGCGCCCGAGCATCGCGACCGGGTGCTGCAGACCCTGGCCGCCGCCCGCAGCCACGGCGCGTTCGACGTCTCCTTCCGGCTGCCCGACCGCAGCGGCCGCTCGGCCTGGATCGACGCGCGCGGCCAGGGCATGGGGCAGCCCGGCGAGGCCGGCTATGGGCGCATCATCGGGGTGATGCTGGACGTCACCGACGAGCGGCTGAGCCAGGCCCGCGCCCAGGCCGCCGAGACGCGGCTGCGCGACGCCATCGACTCCGCCTCCGAGGCCTTCGTGCTGTGGGACCGGCTCGGCCGGCTCTTGATGTGCAACCGCAACTATCGCGAGGTCTTCTCGCTGGAGCCCAAGCTGCTGAAGCCCGGGACGCCGCGGGCCGAGGTCGAGCGCTATGCCCATCTGGCCTTCAAGAGCCCGGCGGTGACCAACGACGACGGTCTGCGCGAGGTCGAGCTGCAGGACGGCCGCTGGTTGCAGATCTCCGAACGCCGCACCGCCGAGGGCGGCATGGTGATGACCGCCGCCGACATCACCGCCATCCGGCGCGAGGACGAGGCCAGGCGGCGCAACGAGGCCGAACTGACCCAGACCGTGCAGAGCCTCAAGCGCAGCGAGGCCCAGGCCGCCGACCTGGCCGCCAAGTACGAGGCGGAGAAGATTCGCGCCGAGGGCGCCAACAAGGCCAAGAGCGAGTTCCTGGCCAATATGAGCCATGAGCTGCGCACGCCGCTGAACGCCATCAACGGCTTTTCCGAGATCATGGTCGGCGAGATGTTCGGGGCCATGGGCGACAAGCGCTACAGGGAGTATGCGCAGGACATCCTCTCGTCCGGCCAGCACCTCTTGGCGCTGATCAACGACATCCTCGACATGTCGAAGATCGAGGCCGGCAAGATGAACCTGCGTTTCGAACCGATGCAGCTGGCCGAAGTGGTCGAGGACGCGGTGCGGCTGATGCGCAACCGCGCCGATGCGGGCGGGCTGACCCTGGAAGCCGACCTGCCGGCGCTGCCGGAGATCGAGGCCGATTATCGCGCCATCAAGCAGGTGATCCTGAACCTGCTCTCCAACGCCCTGAAGTTCACCCCCGCCGGCGGCCATGTGCAGGTCGGCGCGGAAATGCGCCGCGACGGCGCCGAGGATCGGGTGCGGCTGACAGTGCGCGACACCGGCATCGGCATCTCGCCCGAGGACCTCGACCGCCTGGCCCGGCCCTTCGAGCAGATCGAAAACCAGCACTCCAAGACCCAGCAGGGCACCGGCCTGGGCCTGGCCCTGACCAAGTCTCTGGTCGAGCTGCACCAGGGCCTGCTGGAGCTGAGCAGCGAACCCGGCGTCGGTACGGTCGCCAGCGTCACCCTGCCCATGCGCCACAGCGCCCAGGCCGGCGCCTTCGCGGCGTAGTTACTTGGACGCCGCCGCCGGCGGCGCCGATGAGGCCGGGGCCAGGGCGTTGTGGCCTTGCAGCCAGCGCAGGACCGGGCCGCGGCCGAGGCCTTCGGAAAGGACGGCGCGGTTCGGCGCGTCGAGCTTGGCGGCGAAGTCGAGCATGGTGTTCTCGAGCTTTTCGCGCACCTGCCCATCGTCGGCGCGGGCGCGATCCAGCGCCGCGCCGGCCGCGGCGCGATCGAAGTCGGGCGCGCGCATCAGGGCGACGGCCTGGCGGCGCTGCATGCGGGCGTCGAGCAGGGTCGGGCCCTGTCGCTGGGCCTCGTCCTGCATCAGGGCCTTGAACACCTCCCGATCGGTCGGATCGAGCCGCTCGGCCGCCGCCATCAGCGGGTTGGGTCGCGGACCGGGGTGGGGCGCGAAGGTTCGGCCGAAGAAAAGGCCCGCACCGGCCCCGATGACGAAGACGTTGACCACCAGCGACAGGGCGAGCGCGATCCAGAGCGCGCGCGAACTCATCAACCCTCTCCTTCGTCGAGGGTGGGCACCGCAGGCGGCGTGCCGTCGAGCGCCGCGCTGATATTGGCGGTGGCGGTGTCGCCCTCGTGGGCGGGCGGCTGGCCAAGGCCGGTGGCGGCGAAGCCGGCGCCGACCACCAGGCCGATGACGCAGGCCGCCGCCAGGCCGACGCCGGAAATCCACAGGTCGCGCGGCCGCAAACGCCGCACCGCAGGCGCACCGGCCGCGATGCGGTCGCGCAAGGCGGCGCTCGCGGCCTGCGGCGCCCAGGCGCCCAGCACCTCGTCGAGCCGCAAAGCCCGGGCCCGCGTCGCGTGCGCGGCCGGCGTTGCGGCCAAATAGCGCAGCGCCGGCGCGCGATCGGCCTGCGGCCAGCGGGCGGATTCACCGCCGTAGGCCTGGGTCAGCTGCCCAAAACGCTCTGCGTCCATCGACTCCACGTTCAACCTCTTCGCCCGCTCAAAGCCCCTGCGCCATGGGCGCCAGCGTCGCGCGCAGGCTGCGCCTG
The DNA here is from genome assembly GCA_036501225.1 of Caulobacteraceae bacterium. Taxonomy (GTDB): domain Bacteria; phylum Pseudomonadota; class Alphaproteobacteria; order Caulobacterales; family Caulobacteraceae; genus Poindextera. The sequence goes on from DASYAQ010000430.1 coordinate 10,314, forward strand.
GCCCGCGACAACAGGCTCTCCAAGGCTTCAACGCTGATCCCCATCAGTTCCGCCGCCTCGATATTTCCCAGCTCCTGATAGTGACACAGCACAATTGCCTCCCGCTGGCGATGCGGAAGCTTGGCCATGGCCGCCTCGACCGCACGGCCGACATCGGCGGCCTCCAGTCCGCGATCGGGCGCGGGACCGGTGTCGGGCCTGTCCGGAGGCTCGGCCTGCGGCGTTTCGCGGCGGCGGCGCAGGCGGTCGTAGCAAAGGTTGAGCGTCACCCGGTGCATCCAGGTGTCGAACCGCGCCGCACCCGGCCGCCAGGCGGGCGCGTGGCGCCAGACGCGCAGGAAGACCTCCTGCGCCACATCCTCGGCCTCGGCCGCGTCGGTGAGCATGCGCCGGGCGAGCGCCAGGATACGGCCCAGCTTCAGCGCCACGAACGCATTGGCCGCGCCGGGTTCGCCGCGCGCGATGCGCGCCACCAGCTCTTCGTCCGGATCGGCGCGGCCCTGGCTCAAACCTTGGAAGCCCCCTCGTTCCGGCCATAGTGCGGGCAAACGGCCGCCGTTCCAAAAAGGAGCCCGTCTGGATGCCACCGTCTAACGGCGGCCAGGGCCCCGGTCCGTCTGAGAATCCGCCGGTATCAACTGGTCATAGGCGGTTTTCGCCGCCGCGCGGGCGCGGGTCAGGCGGGCGCGCAGGGCGGCGAAGCTCCTGGCGTGTCCGGCGCGGGCGAGCGCGGCCTGGAAGCCCTTGGGCTCGTTGTCCGGATCGGCGGGGTCGGCCACGGCCAGCTTCATCAGCTGGGACAGGTCCTGCTGCAGCCGCCAGGCCTCGATCAGCGCCTCGAGCGGCGCGGGCGGGGCCAAGCCGGCCTCGGCGATGGCGGCGAGCGCATCGGCGGTGTGGACGCACAAGGGTCCGCCGGACGCGGCCTTGGCCAACTGCAGGTACTGGGCGGCGAACTCGATATCGACCAGTCCGCCGGGCGTGAGCTTGACGTCCCAGAATCCGGCCGGCGGCCGTTCGCGCGCCATCAGAGCCCGCATGTCGCGCACGTCGCGGGCCAGGGCGGCGGTTTCGCGGGGGCGCCGCAGCGCCGCCTCTATGGCCGCCGTCGCCGCCTCGGCAAAGGCCGGGTCGCTGGCCCAGACCACCCGGGCCCGGGTCAGGGCCAGGAGCTCCCAGGTCTCGGCGTCGCGGGCGTAATAGTCTTCGAAGGCGGTGAAGCTGACCGCGACCGGGCCCTTGGAGCCGGAAGGCCGCAAGCGCATGTCGACCTCATAGAGGCCGCCTTCGGCCGTCGGCGCCGACAGCGCCGCGATCAGCCTCTGGGTGAAGCGGCCATAGACCGTCTCGGCCGCCCAGCCCTTGATCGCCGAGGCGGCCTGGGCGTCGCCGGCGCGATAGAGGGTCATCAGGTCCAGGTCGGAGCCGGCGGTCATCTCGCGCGAGCCGCACTTGCCGAGCGCCACCAC
>DASYAQ010000431.1:0-5061 GCA_036501225.1 Caulobacteraceae bacterium
CCGTCCTCGTATTGCCGCGGGCCATCGGCGCGCTCGGGCGTGAAGATGCGCCGGCCGCCGAAGCTCGCCACCTTGGCGGGCCGCGCCCTGGCCAACCGCCCGAAGATATCGAAATCGTGGCAGACCTTGTCGAGCATGAACGAGCCGCCCCAGTCGGAACGGCGGCGCCAGTTGCGCGCCAGATAGGCCCCGTGCTCGGGCGGCAGGTGTTCGGTGGCGTCCATCGAGATCAGTTCGCCGAGCTCGCCCGCATCCACCCGCGCGATGGTCTCCTTGACGATCGGCATCGAGCGCATGACCAGGCCGATATAGAGCGGCGGCGAGGCATGCCCCGCCTTCGGGGCGGCGATGGCGCGGGCCAGGTCGAAGGTCTCGGCTTCGGTGCGCACGATCGGTTTTTCGGAAAAGATCGGATAGCCGGCGGCGAAGGCGGCCTTCAGATGCGTCCTGTGCAGGTGGTTGGGCGTGCCGATCATCACCAGGTCGTAGGGGCCGTCGGCCAGCAGCGCCTCGGGGGTGGCGAACTCGCGACCCGGTGAGATGCCGGCGGCCTGCATGATCGGCGCGCCGACCGGCGCCGGGTCGACATAGCCATCGACGCGGAGGTCCCAGCCCATCTCCTTCATGGCCGCGAGCACGTGGGCGATGCGCTGGCCAAGGCCGATGACGGCGATGCGTTGGGTGGTCATGGGCGTCCTTGGCGATAGGGGCTGGGCGATGCTGTAGAGCCAATCGCCCGGCTTGCGCCAGACCCGACGATAGGTTTGGCTGGCGCCATGGGTTTCACCAAACGCCTTCGCGACCCGATCCGACGCGGCGAGGTCACCTGTTCCGTGCGCATCTGGCAGCGGCCGCATGTGAAGGTGGGCGGGCGCTATGCGCTCGAGCCCGGCGCGATCGAGGTGACCGGCCTGCGCGAGATCAGCCTGGCCGACGTCACGCCGGCGCTGGCCCGGCGCTCGGGGTTCGCCGGCGTCGTCGACTTGCTCAAGACCGCCAAGCACGGACCCGGCGAGCGGGTCTTCCTGGTCGAATTCCACTATCTGGACGCCACATGAAAGGGTCGATGCGATGCAGGAGATCACCACCGGCTATGGCCTGATCGAGGCGCCCGTCTGGGACGCCGAACAGGGGCTCTATTTCAGCGATGTGCTGAACGGCGGCGTCTATCTGCTCGGCAAGGACGGCCAGACCACGCAGGTGATCGAGAGGCGGCGCGGGGTCGGCGGCATGGCGCTGCACGCCTCGGGCGGGCTGGTGATCAGCGGCCGCGACATCTCCTACGCGCCGCTCGACGAGGCCAAGGCCGGCGCGGTGCTGCTGACCGCCGAGGCGGCGGGCGGGATCGGCTTCAACGACCTGACCACCGACCGGAACGGCCGCGTCTATGTCGGCTCGCTGGCCTTCCGGGTGTTTGGCGGCGACGAGCCCAAGCCCGGCCATCTGCATCGGATCAATCTGGACGGGACGATGGAGACCTTGTCCGACGGCGTCATGCTGACCAACGGGCTGGGCTTTTCGCCGGACGGCAGCCGGCTCTACCACTCCGATTCCCGCGCGCCCGGCGTGCGCGTCTATGACGTCGCCGCCGACGGTTCGGTCGGGCCGTGGCGGCTGTTCGCGACCCTAGTGCCGCGCTCGACGCCGGACGGGTTGAAGGTGGCGGCGGACGGCTCGGTCTGGGTGGCGGATGCGCGCGGCGGCCGGGTCGCGGTGTTCGAGCCCGACGGCGCCCACCGCATGGACCTGACGGTTCCCATGCCCATGGTCACCAGCCTCTGCTTCGGCGGCGCCGATCTGCGCGACCTCTACGTGGTGACCGGCTCCGACGGCGGCCCGCGCGAGAACTGCGGCACGATTTTCAGGGTTCGCACCCAGGTGGCTGGGCTGCCGCTGTCGCCGGCGCGGGTGGCAATCTAAAACCCGCTCATCCGCGCGGAAGCCGGGACCCAGGTTTTTTACCGCCAAGGACGCAAAGTTCGCCAAGAGAGGCGCGCTTCTTGGCGTCCTTGGCGAACTTGGCGGTTCATCCTTCGGCCAGGCCGAGGTCTGCGGCCTCAAAACAAAAAAGCCTGGGTCCCCGCTTTCGCGGGGATGAGCGGAAGAAATACAGGCGCCGCTCTAAGCCGCCACCGCTTTCCGCATCCGGCGCAGTTCGCGGAAGGAGATCAGGCGGCGGCTGGACTCGTCCCACAGGCTCAGGCCGGCGCAGCGGATCGAGGCCAGCAGGGTCAGGCGGCCGACGCCGCGCAAAATCGGTTCGTCGCGCAGCACCTGCGGCAGGCGGTAATAGGGGATGCGGCTGTTCAGATGGTGCACGTGATGGATGCCGATATTGGCGGTGAACCAGCGCAGGATCGGCGGCAGATCGTAGTGCGACGAGCCGTGCAAGGCGGCGTCGTGAAAGTTCCAGTCCTCGCCGCGCGCCCAATAGGTCTCTTCGAACTGATGCTGCACGAAGAAGAGCCAGACCCCGGCCGAGGCGGCCAGGATCATCACCGGCAGATAGACCAGCAGGAAGGGCAGCACGCCGAAGATCATTATCATGCCGACGGCCAGCGCCGCGATGCCCAGATTGGTCGCCTGCACCGACAGCCAGGGCCGCCAGCCCTGGCGCATCATGCCGATCGGCATCCGGTGCTGCAGCAGGAACATGTAGGTGGGGCCAAGGCCGAACAGCACCAGCGGATGGCGATAGAGCCAGTAGCCGAACTGCCTGAGGCGCGGCAGGGCGCGGTATTCCTCGACGGTCAGGGTCTCGACCGCGCCCAGGGTGCGCCGATCCAGCGCCCCCGAGCCGGCATGGTGCACCACGTGGGCGTGGCGCCAATAGTCGTAAGGCGTCAGGGTCAGCACCCCGATGATGCGCCCGACCCAGTCGTTCAGCGGCTTCCAGCGGAAGAAGGCGCCGTGGCTGCAGTCGTGCTGGATCATGAACAGCCGCACCAGGAAGGCGGCCGCCGGCGCGACCAGAAAAAGCCCCCACCAGACGTGATGCTTCAGCGCGATCCAGGCCAGGACCGAGATGGCGGCGAGGGGCGCGGCGGTGATGATCAGCTCCAGCGCGCCGCGGGCGCCGCTGGGCCGGCTGTAGTTGCGCAGCCGTTTGGCGACGGCCGTTGGGTCGAGCGTCATGAAGAGAAGGTCTTCCTCGCGGGAACGATAGACTCGCCGGCCCCCACCGACGCATGGCCCAATCTAATGCGTCGCGGCCGCTTTGGGGAGTGGAGCCTCTAGGCCGAGCTGGGTCACTTTCTCGTCACCGCGCGGGTGAACCCATCAGGGCGGCGTCCCGCCCAGCCGTTTCAGCCCGGCCTGGGCCGGCCGCAGGCTCGGGTCCAGCTTCAGCGCCGCGCGGTAGTCGGAGATGGCGTAGTCGTTGAAGTTCTTCTCCTCATAGGCCGAGCCGCGATTGGCGTAGGCGTCGGCATAGTCGGGCTTCAGCACCAGCGCATGGCTGTAATCGGCGATGGCCGCGTCGTGGTCGCCGCTGTCGTCATAGGCGTTGCCGCGGTCGTTATAGGCCGCCACATAGTCGGGCTTCAGCGCGATCACCTTGCTGAAGTCGGCGATGGCCAGGTCGTATCGCTTGGCGGTGTAATAGGCGATGCCGCGGTCGAGCCAGGCGGGCACGCTGCCGGGATCGAGACCGATCGCCTTGCTGGCGTCGTCGATGGCCTTGTCGAGCTGGCCCAGGCGGCGATAGGCGATGCTGCGATTGTCGAAGGCGACGGCCTGGTTGACCGCCGCCTCCTGGCCGGACTCGATCACCGCGGTGCAGGCGGCGAGCTTGGTCTGCGGGTCGTCGCCGACGCAGTTGGTCTCGTCGGCGGTCTGCGCCCAGGCGGGCGCCCAGACCGGCGCGACTACGGCCAGGGCCAGGACCAGGGCGAGCACGGATCGCTTCATGGCCGCAGGGCTCAATAGGGCCGATCGCCGACGACGGTGACCCGCTCCATCCGCCGTAACGCCGGCGCCAGCTGGTTCATGGCTTTTTCGTCCTTCGCCGGATCCCCCCCGGGCCCAAACCCTAGTCGCGGCGCGGCCGGCGGGCAAATCCCAACTTCCCGGCGATTCGCCGCGGGCCGCCCGGCGTGCAAGGCTGGCGCGCCAGCCGGCGCCTTAATCGTCTTCCTCGCCATCGGCGATGCGTTTCATGCGCGCCAGGCGGTCGGGGTCGCCGGCCAGCTCCTTCAGCAACAACTCATGGGCGCGGGCGAAATGGCCGCGCGCGAGGCGGCGGTGGTCTTCGGCGCCGGGGCCGGAGGCCAGGGCCAGGTGCAGTTCGCCCAGCTCTTCCTGGACGTAGCCCCCCGGGGTTCCGGCCGTCTGGTGCGCGCGCTCCAGCACCTCCTGGGCGGCCAGGGCCTCGGCGTGCCGGCCCTGCAGCCTGAGCGTCCAGGCGACCATCCAGTGAGCGACGAGCACGCGCTTGGGGTCGTCCTCTTCCCAAAGACCGGCCGCGGTCTCGAAGGCGTCGAGCGCGTCGTCCAGGTCGCCCATCTCGTGGAAGGCCATGCCGATATTGTTCCACAGCGTGCCGCGCCATTCGCGCGCAACCGGGTCGCTCGACGCGGCGGCGAACTCCAGATCGTCGAGCATCAGCGAAATGCGCCGGCCCGGGTCGGGCTCGACCAGGGCGACCATGTGACGGGCGTCGACCGCGAACCGGTCCTCCGCCGAAGCCTCGGCCAGGGCCTGGGCGCGCTCGAAGAACGGCCTGGCCGCCTCCGGGCTGCCGCTGGAGCGCAGCACGCGGCCGAATTCCAGCTGGTGGCGGACCGCGGCGCGGGTCTCGTCGGGCCGCAGCGCGCCCTCGATCATCTCGAGCATGGCCAAGGCATCGGCGAACCGGCCCTGCAGGCCCTGGGCGCGGGCGATCTGGGTGTCGAGCTCCATCAGCCGGGCGTGATCCTCCGCCGCGCCCAGCGTCTGGCGCACGGTGAGGAACCGCGCCTCGCTGGCGGCGGGATCGTTGTAGTCCCACAGCGCGTCGAAGGTCGTGTCGCTCGCTGTCGTCATGATCGTCCTCAAGCTGGCGGCCAATCATCCCGGACGCCG
>DASYAQ010000432.1:0-3745 GCA_036501225.1 Caulobacteraceae bacterium
GGCCTGGCCATCCTGCCGCTGACGCTGACCTTCATCGTCTCCAACCTGGTCAGCGGCTGGCTGATCGGCCGCTTCGGCTCGCGCTTTCCCATGGTCATCGGCGGGCTGATCGGCGCGCTCGGCTATGGCCTGCTGGTGACGCTGGGGCCCAAGAGTTCGTTCGCCCACATGCTGCCCGTCTTCCTGCTCATCCCGTTCGGCATGGGGCTGGGCGTACCGGCCATGACCACCGCCATCCTGGCCAGCGTCGAGCACGCCTGGTCGGGGACGGCCTCGGCGGTGCTGAACGCCGCGCGCCAGGCGGCCGGGGCCATGGGCGTGGCCATTTTCGGCGCCTTGGCCAGCAACGGCCAGGCCGTGCGCGGCCTGCACGCCGCCGGCCTGGTCTCAGCGGCCCTGCTGGTCATCGGCGCCGGCTTGGCCTGGCGCTGGGTGGCGGCAAAGGCGACGACGTAAGATTTGGCCACGAAAAACACGAAAAACACCAACGTGCTCGCGGCATGCGCAGCACTGGCCGCTTAAGACGCGCCTTCGGCGCGCGGTCCTACGTTTCGTGCTTTTCGTGTTTTTCGTGGTTCGTTCTTTGGGCCGTCAGGGCGCCGCGCCGAAGTCGACGTCCTTGGTCGCGACCGTCCCGCCGGTGCGGCCCGGCGCGGTCTGATAGGCCCAGTAGAGGTTGGTGTGCCGGATGACCTGTTCCGGCGGCGGCGCGCCCCATTTCGACATGTCCTCGGTCGTATGGGCGTCACCGACCAGGATCGCGTCATAGCCCCGAACGAGGGCGCCATGCAGGGTCGAGCGGATGCAGGCGTCGGTCTGCGCGCCGGCGACGATCAACCGGCCGACGCCGCGGTCAGCCAGCACGGTCTCGAGGCTGGTCTCCTCGAAGGAGTCGCCATAGGCCTTCTCGACCAGCGGCTCGGCTTCGTTAGGGACCAGCTCCGGCACGATCCGCCAGTTGTCGGTCCCCTTCACCAGGTCCTCGCTGAAGTGCTGCACCCAGACGACGGGCGTCTTCGTCTCGCGCGCCCGGTCGACCAGGCTGGCGATGTTGGCGACCATCTCGTCGCGATTGTGAGAGCCGGTGACGACGCCGGTCTGCACGTCGACGATGACGAGGGCTGTGTTAGGGCGGTTCTTCAGGGTGGTCATGGTCTTTCCCCGGTTTAAAGGCTGAACGCGCGGTCGGTGGCGCGGACCAGGCCGTCGATGATGCCGGGCTCGGTCGAGGCGTGGCCGGCGTCCCAGACCACCTCGAACTCGGCCTTCGGCCAGGCGGACTTCAGCCGCCAGGCGGATTCCATCGGCGTGACCACATCGAAGCGGCCCTGCACGATCCAGCCCGGAATCTGCTGGATCCTGGCGATATTGTTGAGGATCCAGCCGTCTTCGGAAAAGAAGCCGCGGTTGGCGAAATAGTGGCACTCGATGCGGGCGAAGGCGACGGCGAAGTCGACCTCGTTGAACTTGGCCGGCCGCGCTTCCGGGCCGCGCAGCGAGATGGTGTCGCCCTCCCACTGGCTCCAGGCGGCGGCGGCGCGGGCCTGCACCTTGGAATCGGCATGGGTCAGGCGGCGGTGATAGGCGGCCAGCAGGTCGCCGCGCTCGGCCGGCGGGATCGGCTCGATGAAGCTGGCCCAGGCGTCGGGGAACATCATCGAGGCCCCGTCCTGGTAGAACCAGGCGATCTCGCGCTCGGTGAGCAGGAAGACGCCGCGCAGGATCAGCGCCTCGACCCGCTCGGGATGGGTGATGGCGTAGGCCAGTGCCAGGGTCGAACCCCAGGAGCCGCCGAACACCGTCCAGCGCTCGACGCCCATGTGCACGCGCAGACGCTCGATGTCCTCGATCAACGCCCAGGTGTCGTTCCCGGCCAGCTCGGCATTGGGCCGCGACTTGCCGCAGCCGCGCTGGTCGAACAGCAGCACCCGCCAGCGGCTGGGGTCGAAGAAGCGCCGCATGGTCGGGTTGATCGCCCCGCCCGGGCCGCCGTGCAGCACCACCGCCGGCTTGCCGCCGGCCCGGCCGCATTCCTCGTAATAGATCTCGTGACGCCCGCCGGTGGGCAGCCAGCCGAACCTGGCCGGCTCGATGTCCGGATAGAGTCCGCGCCTCGCGCCATGGGCGACGGCGGGGGCGAGCGGGGCGGTGGAGCGTTCCATCGGGCGATCTTACTTCGGAAAGCGGCGGTCCAGCCAGTCGATGATGGCGGCGTTCACCGCCTCGGGCTGTTCCTGCTGCGTCCAGTGGCCGGAATCGCGGATCAGTGTCTTTTCCAGGTCGGGAATATAGGCCTCCATGCCGTCGGCGGCCGACGGCGGCAGCACCGCGTCCTGCTCGGCCATGATCATCAGCGAGGGGACCTCGACCCGGTCCTTGAGCTCGGTCGACCGCTCCCAGTTGCGGGTGAAGTTGCGGTACCAGTTGATGCCGCCGGTGAAGCCGGTGCGCCTGAAGGCAGCGACGAAGACGGCGAGTTCGTCGTCGGAAAGGAACTTGCCGCGCGGATCGAAGGCCGGATTGTAGACCTTCAGGATGTTGACCAGGGCGAAGGCCGAGGGATCGCCCGGCTTGCGTTCGGTGGCGAAACCCTCGGACGGCGACTGGCCGGGGATCGGGCGGCGCAGGAAGAAGTTCATGGTCTTTTCGACGTCGGCGTCCAGCAGCGCATCGGCCTCGCCGGGTTTCTGGAAGTGGACGATGTACATCTCGTCGCCCAGCCGCGCGCGCATGATGGCGATCGGATCGAACGCCGAGCGGGGGGTGAAGGGGGTGTTCAGGCCGATTACCCCGGCGACCCGGTCGGGATGGCGCAGCGGCATCTGCCAGACCACGAAACCGCCCCAGTCGTGGCCGGCGAAGATGGCCTTCTCGACGTTCAGCTGGTCGAGCAGGCCGACCAGGTCGCCGGTCAGGTGTTCCAGGTCGTAGGATTCGACGGCGGCCGGGCGGCTGGTCAGGCCATAGCCGCGCTGGTCGGGCGCGATCACCCAGCGGCCGGCGGCGGCCAGGGCGGCGATCTGATGGCGCCAGGAAAAGGCCAGCTCTGGAAAGCCGTGGCAGAAGACGATCGGGATGCCGCCGCGCGGTCCCGCCTCGTAATAGGCCATGCGAATGCCGTTGGTCTCGGCGTACTGGACCGGCGGCATTTCGCTCAGCAGGGCGTCGGGCATGGCGGTTGTCCTTGGGCTTGGCGGCCTCTGCATTAGCGGTTTCGCCGCCCGCGAAACAGGGGCTAGAACCGCCGCTCGTTTTTGGCGGAGCTGTTGTGGTCGAGGTTGAGGCGGTTTCGGGGGCCGAACCCTTCAAGCTCGTGCGGGCGCCGGTCAGCCTGGTGCTCATGCTGGGCGCCATCACCGCCTTGCCGCCGATGGCCATCGACATGTACCTGCCGAGCCTGCCGGCGATCGCCAGGAGCTTCGACGCGCCGCCCGGCGCGGCCCAGGCGACCATTGCGTCCTTCCTGGCCGGCATGGGCATCGGTCAGCTCTTCTATGGCCCGGCCTCCGACCGCTTCGGCCGCCGGCCGCCGCTGATCTTCGGCGTGGCGGTGTTCTTCGCGGCCTCCCTGGTCTGCGCGCTGTCGCCATCGCTGCCGGTGCTGATCGCCGCCCGGTTCGTCCAGGCCCTGGGCGGGGCGGTCGGCCAGGTGGTGGGACGCGCGGTGGTGCGCGACCGCTTCGACCACCGCAACGGCGCGCGGGTGTTGTCCATCCTGATGCTGGTCTGGGGGCTGGCGCCGATC
>DASYAQ010000433.1:0-2825 GCA_036501225.1 Caulobacteraceae bacterium
TGACCACCGCCTCCAAGACTTCGCCTTCATGGTCGACGGCGCGCCAAAGGTAGTAGAGCTTGCCGTTGATCTTCACAAACACCTCGTCCAAATGCCAGCGCCACTGCGGATAGCCGCGCATGTGCGCGACGCGTCGCTTACAGATCTCGGCGGCGAACATCGGGCCAAACCGGTTCCACCAGAACCGGACGGTCTCGTGGCTGATGTCGATCCCGCGCTCGGCCAAGAGATCTTCGACGTTTCGAAGCGACAGCGGGTATCTCACGTACATCATCACGACCAGACGGATGACCTCCGGCGAGCTGTTGAAATATCGGAACGGATTGCTCATGGTCTGAAGCTGCCACGGCGAGACGCACTGCGGGCTCTTTGTCTGACAACGCCATCGGATGGTCGCAGTGTACGATCCGCGGAGCGAGCTGCCGACCTTCTTCGAAGAGGCTTGCGATGGCGCCGCCACTGCCCTGATGCGGACCGGTACGTTCGGCGGTCGAAAGGCGACCGTCTGCTCCTTCCAGGGCTCGTTCCTTGAGGTCCGCTCCGCGGTGGAGCCGATCACCGGCGGCGAGGACGTCGGCAATATCGTCGTCTACGTGCCCGGCGTGACAAGGGACGAGAAGACGTCGCTTCTCCTCGAAGTCGAAAAAGCTGGCGACTGCTATTTGCCGCCGGCCGTGAAGCAGATGGCGCGAACGTGCTCAAGAAGCGCTTCACCGACGTTGCCATCGACGATATGTTAGGCAGCGACAAGCTCACCTATGCCGACCTCGCGCGGATGACCGAGGACACGGGAGCCGCCGACGGCGCCTCACTGCTGAAGAGTATCTTCCGCGACACCGACACCCGCGCGACGATAGCCAACTGGATTGCGGACGAAGGCTGCGACGGCGAGATCGACCAGAAGGGCGCCGGCGGGGAACTGCGGCGCACGCTGCAAGCCCGGGTCGGATTAAAGATCCCCGAAGGGACGGCGCTCGCCAAGATGCGCGTGGTGGCGGCCAGATTCGTTCTTGGCAATGAGTTCCGCCTCGGGCTGAAAGGCCCGGCCCCAGCCTCGCTTTCGACGTTGCCGACTCCAGCCTCGCGGGAGCAGGAAGCCGCCACTCAATACGTCGCCGGGAAGATGCGGGAAGCGCGCTTGGCGACGGCGTACGAAAGGCTAGCCGACCAGGCGCAGGCCGAACTCGGACTCTCGGAGATATCGATCGCCGGTGACCTCCTTGGCGCCGTCGACACGTTCAGGTTCGAGGAGCGGGCGGTCGTCGCGAAATGCTTCGATCTAATCGCCAAGGACAAGTCGAATGACGCCGCCGCCCTCCTCGATGCCCGGAGCCAAAGCTTCTGGGTCGACCGCCAACCGCCGCGCAAGGCTGTATGGCAAGCGTGCCGTCTGATGATCGACATCGGCAAGCAGGCCGACGATGTCGTCGCGACGATCGCGAAGGCCAACGGGAAACCCGAGCAGTGGGTCGAGCGATACGCCGCCGTTGGGCCGGAAGGTTGGCATCGGTTCGACCACGCCCAACGCCGGCTTGAGACCCTGCTGGCGGCTATCGAGGACGAGGAGGTCAGCGAGGTCGCGGTCGCGCGGTGCCGGGCAAAGTACGACGAGGTCGCGCGCAGGCAGGCCGAGGGCTTCGCTAAGGTCTATGAGGGTGCCGGATGGACCATCGCTGGCGTCCTGCCGCAGCACCGCGTCTGGGCCGAGATGGTCGCGAACCTGCCGAAGCCGCTCGCGGTCGTCGCGGTCGACGCCATGCGTTACGAGATTGGTGTCGAACTCGCGGACCGGCTTGTCCGCTCCGGCGAAGTGAAGCTGCGGGCTGCGATCGCGACGCTGCCGTCGATCACGCCGATCGGGATGGCGGCGATCCTGCCCGGCGCCGGCGCCGACTTCTCGATCGCGGAAAGGAGCGGCAAGCTAGGCGCCTTGATCGGCGAAGCGTTCCTTCCCGATCTGGCTTCCCGACAGAAATACCTCCAAGCTCAGGTTCCAGGCATTGTCGACCTCACTCTCGACGACGTTCTGACCTGGACGAAGGCGACACAGAAGAAGGTCGCCAGCGCCCAGATCGTGTTTGTGCGGTCGACCGAGATCGACGCCGCTGGCGAAAACACTGAGAACCGCTACGCCCGCCGGATCATGGAAGGCACGGTCGGCGACGTCGCGCGCTGCCTCTCCAAGCTCGCGTTCGCCGGCATCGAGAACGCCGTGGTCACCGCAGACCATGGCCACCTCTATTTCGCGGCTGAGCGCGAGGAGGCCATGCGGATTCCGAGCCCGGGGGGCGACCAGGTCGACCTTCACCGCCGGTGCTGGATCGGCCGCGGCGGCTCAACCCCGTCGGGGACCGTGAGGATTCCTGGTGCGAAGCTCGGATACGTGACCGATTTGGACGTCGTGGTTCCGAAGAGCGTCTCGGTTTTCAAGGCCGGCGGCGATCTCGCCTACCACCATGGAGGACCGTCACTCCAGGAACTCGTCATCCCCGTCATCACCGTTCGCATGAGGCCGGCGGCCGGCGCCGCTGAGAAGAAGGCTGTTGCGGTCAAGTTCGCCGCCGACGCGGTCACGAACAGGGTCTTCGTGGTGGAGATGGAGCTTGGCTCTGGCGCCGGCGGTTTCTTCGCCGAATCCCGCAAGGTTCGCCCGATCGCGGTCGTCGGCGCCCGACAGGTCGCCAGGCAGCGGTTGTCACAGGGATTGTTGGTGTGCTGGTGACTTGGTTTGCTCGCTAGACGAGGCCGAGCATCTTTCTCGAATTTAATGACGTTCTGGTGCGAGGCGAAAAGGCTCGGAGTGGCGTAAGCAATCCGAAAGAAAT
>DASYAQ010000434.1:0-15937 GCA_036501225.1 Caulobacteraceae bacterium
GCCGGCGTGGTGGTCGCGGCCGGCCACACCAACGGCGGCTATGCGACCATCCGCAAGGCGCTGGCCAGCGGCGTCAGCGGCTTCACCCACCTGTTCAACGCCATGTCGCCCCTGACCAGCCGCGCGCCCGGCGCGGTCGGCGCGGCGCTGGAGGACCAGGACAGCTGGTGCAGCATCATCGTCGACGGCCGCCACGTCGACCCGGTGGTGCTGAAGATCGCGCTCAGAGCCAAGCGCTGGCAGCGCTTCATCCTGATCACCGACGCCATGCCCAGCGTCGGCATGGCCGGCGACGTGTTCAAGCTGCAGGGCCGCACCGTGCGCGTCGAGGACGGCGTCTGCGTCGACGAGGACGGCACGCTCGCCGGCTCCAACCTCGACATGGCCAGCGCCGTGCGCAACGCCGTCGCCATGCTGGGGCTGGACCTGGCCCAGGCGGTGCGCATGGCGAGCCAGAACCCGGCCGAATATCTCGGCCTTGGCGACCAGCTGGGCCGCATCGCCCCCGGCTACCGCGCCAACCTGGTGGTCGCCGACGACGGCCTGAACGTGGTGGAAACCTGGATCGACGGGCTGACGGCCGCGGAACAGCGCGACAGCGCGCCCAGGCGCGCCGCGCGCCCCTAGCCCGGTATCATCACGCGGCGTCGCGCGTCGTATCCGCACCGGGAAACACGCGAGCATAGATATCCTCGGCGGTCCGGTAGCATTCGCAGGAAGCCTGTTCCATCCCGGCCCGGTCGAGCACGGTGATCAGCCCGCGGCGATATTCGATCAGCCCCTGGCGCTGCAGGCCCTGGGCCGCGGTGGTGACGCGGGTGCGCTGGACGCCGAGCATCATGCCGAGGAATTCATGGGTCAGCGGCAGCACCTTGTCGCCCACCCGATCCTCGCAGGTGAGCAGCCAGCGGCACAGGCGGGCCTCGATGGGATGCAGCGCGTTGCAGGCGGCGGACTGGTGCAGCTGCGCCTCGGTGACCTGGGCGTAACGGATAACGACGTCGAGGATGGACGGGTGGTCCTGGGCCATTTGGCGCAGAGGCTGGGCGTCGATTCTGAGCGCGCCGCCGGCGATCTGCACCAGGCCGCGCGAGTCCCAGATGGGATCCCCGAACACTTGCAACAGTCCGACGGCGCCCTCGCGGCCGACCGTCAGGCTCTCGACCCTGCGGTTGTCGGTCATGAGGGTGATGATGGAAACCACCCCGCTGCTGGGGAAATAGACGTGCTCTATCGGCTCGCCAGGCTCGGCGATCACCCGGCCGACGCTTAGCCCGATTTCACGAATATGCGGAGACAGCGCGGCCAGGGCCGGCTCGCCAAACGACGCCAGAAGACGATTTCGAATGTCCATCTCGGCCTGTTCGCCGCGCTACCCTGGAGTCTTCTGGCACGTAACAAGACTCGGCGGTGTCGGATATCGATAATTGGCGCGATTGTCTCTCGACATAGGCGCGATATCAGCTATTGCAAGACCCTTCTCGTCTCCAAAATACACAGTGTGTATTTATCAGACATTTGGAATGGCGGACTTGAAACCTTCGTCAGAGCAGGCGCTGGTCGGCGAAGGCTGGCTCGGCTGAAGCCGCGGCGGCAACGGTGATCTCGAAGGTCGCGCCGGGATTGCGGCGCACGACCAGCTTGCCGCGAACCTGGGCGACCAACGAGTTGACCAGGGTCATGCCGAGCCCGCCCGCGCCCATCTTGGCCGGCTCGGGGAGACCGCGACCGTCGTCGCCAACGCTCAGCCGCAATTGATCGCGCTCACGCTGGAACCGCACCGAGACCCGACCGGTCTCGGGCGGCGGATAGGCGTACTTGACCGCATTGGTGACCAGTTCGTTGACCGTCAGTCCCAAGGCAATGACCATGTCGATCGGCAACTCGGCCGCCTCGGCCTGAACGTCGAGGGTGATCCGGCCGTCCGCCATCAGCGAGCGGGAGAGGCTGGCGCACAGGTCCTTCAGGTAGGTCGCGAAGTCGATGTCGTCGTTCCGCGAGCCGCGATAGAGCGCCTGGTGCACCTGGGCGATGCTCTGAACGCGATCGACCGCCTTGGTCAGCTGGTCGCGCAGCGCCGGCTCGGCGCCGCGCGCCTGGATCTGCAGCATGCCGGCCACCAGGGTGAGGTTGTTTTTCACCCTGTGGTTCAACTCCTCGAACATCTCCGCCTGGCGCGCCACGGCGGCCTTGCGGTCGGTGATGTCGAAGAAGAACTGCGCCATGCGCGAATCGGAAATCCGGCTGACGCGGATTTCGTAGGCGCGGTCGCCGGCCGGGGCCTGAAACTCGAAACTCTCGGGCGCGCCGCCGCGCAGGACCCGCTCGCAGAGCGCCAGCCAACCGCGCGCACGGCCCGACAGGCTGCTGAATTTTGAGCCCGCCATCTCGGGCCCGGCGCCAAGCATGCGCAACAGCGCCGGATTTATCTCCAGGATGCGGTAGTCGACCAGCCGGCCCTCGTCGCTCCAGATCGCCTCGCAAAGGGCGAAGCCCTCCGACATGGTCTCGAACAGGCTGTCATATTGGAGATTGCGTTCGACCAGGGCGCCGCGGCTGTCCTGCAGGCGCCGCACCAGACGCTGCAGATAGTCCGCGCCGAACACGACCGCGGCGCCCGAGAGGACATAGATCAGCAGGCCGAGCGGCGCCGCGAGCCGCAGCTGCGGCTGGTGAGCGATGGGCGCGAGAAAGATGAACCAGGCCGCGACGCCCCCGAGCACCAAGGCGAAGACGCCGAACCGCCAGCCGCAGAAGACGGTGGCGGCCAGCACGGCCAGATAATAGCCGGCGAACGGCGTCACCGTCGGCGAGATCACGCCGAGGCCCATGCGGATCAGGGTCACGGCGGCGACCAGGGCGACGGTCAGGGCGAAGCGGGCCACGACCCCCTGCACGGGATAGGCGCTGAGATTCAACGACGGATCGACCTTGGATGTGGCCAACTTTAGTTCAGGCCCAGCTTGAAGCGTTCTCCCGCGCAAGGAAAGACCGCACGCAGAAGTTAAAGCAACAATTCGCACCAACCTGCGGCGGTTTGTCCGCGCGACTATCCCCGTCTGTATTGGACAATATCAGTGACCTTCAGACACAGCTTGGCTGTAGCCTGCATCCGCGTCGCCGGGAGCGCGCCACGCGGGATTTGACTTTTCCCCGCCCTGTCGCATCGAATTCGGCTTCCCCTCCCAGGAGGCCGCGATGACCCCGTCTTCCCACCCGCAGATCTGGCTGGCCGCCGGCGTGCGAACGCCCTTCGCCAAGATCGATGGACCGCTGGCCGGTTTCGACGCCATCGCGCTCTCGGTTCCGCTCGCCGACTACATGATCGGCCTGCTGGACGGCGCCCTGCCCGATCTCGCCGTCTGGGGCGCCGTGGTTCCCAACCTCACCTGGAGCAATATCGCCCGTGAGGTGCTGATGGACGCCGGCGTCGGCGCGACGGTCCCGGCCTTCTCCACCGTCATGGCCTGTTCCACCAGCATGGTCGCGGCCTTCGAGGCGGCGGGGATGCTCGACGGCCGCGGTCGCGACCTGGCCCTGGTCGGCGGGGTCGACTCCTTAAGCCGCATCCAGATCGGCCTCAGCCCCTCGCTGTCAGACTGGGTGCGCAAGTTCCAGCTGGCCCGTTCGCTCGGCGACCGCATCGCCCATCTGGCCGATCTGAAGCTGGGCGACCTGCAGCTCTACGTGCCGGGCGTGGTCAACCGCACCACGGGCCTGAGCATGGGTGAGCACACCGAGATCACCGCGAAACAATGGGGCATCGGCCGCGCCGAACAGGACGCCATGGCCTTGCAGTCTCACCAGCGCGCCGTCGCCGCCTGGGATACCGGCTTCTTCGACGACCTCGTCCTGCCGGTCGGCGATTTCGACCGCGATGCGATCCCGCGCCGCGACACTTCGCTGGAGAAGCTGGCGCGGCTGCCGCCGGCCTTCGACAAGACCAGCGGTCACGGCAGCCTGACCGCCGGCTCCTCGACCCCGCTGACTGACGGCGCGGCCAGCCTGTGGGTCGCCACCGAGGCCGGGCTGGCCAGGCTGCCGGCCACGACGCCGCGGGTGAAGTTGATCGACTTCGGCGTCGCCGCGGTGGATTTCCGCGTCGAGGGCCTGCTGATGGCGCCGGCCTTCATCATCCCCAGGCTGCTGGCGCGCCAGGGCCTGCGTTATGACGACATCGTGCTTTGGGAAATCCACGAGGCCTTTTCCGCCCAGGTGCTGTTCCACATGAAGGCGCTGGAAGATCCGGCCTTCCTGAGCGAGCGGGTCGGCGTCGAGCCGAATTTCGGCCGCTTCCCGCGCGACCGGATCAATCCGAACGGCGGCAGCGTCGCCCTTGGCCACCCGTTCGGGGCCACCGGCGCGCGCATCCTCAGCCAGGCGATCAAGGAGTTGGCGGCCATGCCGTCGGGCAGCCGCGCCATCGTCAGCATCTGCGCCGACGGCGGCCAGGGCAGCGTCGCCTTGCTGGAAGCGGCCTAGCCGACACCGCTTGCCAAACGAGCCTCGGAGGATTTCCATGGGCTGACACGCTGATTTGGCTGCGTGGGAGACAAAAATGCCCGACGGAACCGCCGACGTTTTGAAGGACAGGCGCGAAGCCGCCCGCAAGGCGGCCTACGAGCAGCCGCTGGAAACCTTCAACCCGGCCCGCGCCGCCTTCTTTCGCGACGATATCATGTGGCCCTATTTCGAGCGGCTGCGGAAGGAAGCGCCGGTGCATTTCACGCCGGACTCCAACTACGGGGCCTTCTGGTCGATCACCAAATACAACGACATCATGGCGGTGGATTCCAACCACCAGGTGTTCTCCTCCGCCAGCGGCATCGCGCTCCCGTCCAAGGAGGCGCAGCAGTACAGCGAGGGCCGGCGCTCGGCTTCGAACTTCATCTCCATGGATCCGCCCAAGCACGACGTGCAGCGCAAGACGGTGAGCCCGGCGCTGGCGCCCTCGGCGCTGGCCAACCTGGCGCCGCTTATCCGCGAGCGCGCCGGGCTGATCCTGGATTCGCTGCCGATCGGCCAGCCGTTCGACTGGGTGGACCTGGTCTCGAAAGAGCTGACCACCATGACGCTGGCGACCCTGTTCGACTTTCCGTTCGACGAGCGGCGCAAGCTGACCCACTGGTCCGACACCATGACCACCGCGACCGGGTTCGGGCCGGCGGCCACGGCGGAGGAGCGCCGGGCGACCATGGACGAGTGCTTCGCCTATTTCACCGATCTGTGGAACCAGCGGGTCAATGCCGAACCGGCCGGCGACCTGATCTCCATGCTGGCCCACGGCGCCGACACCCGCGACATGAGCGAGGCCGAGTTCCACGCCAACGTCACCCTGCTGATCATCGGCGGCAACGACACCACCCGGAACACCATTTCCGGCTCGGTTTTCGCGCTCAATCGCAACCCCGACCAATACGACAGGCTGCGCGCCGACCTGACGCTGATCCCCTCCATGGTCTCGGAAACCATCCGCTGGCAGACGCCGCTGGCGCACATGTCGCGCACGGCGCTCGAGGATGTCGAGTTCAGGGGCAAGCTGATCAAAAAGGGTGAGCGGGTGGTCATGTGGTACGTCTCGGGCAACCGCGACGAGGAGGTGATCGAGAACCCGAACGACTACATCATCGACCGGCCCCGGCCGCGCCAGCACCTGTCCTTCGGCTTCGGCATCCACCGCTGCGTCGGCAACCGCCTGGCCGAACTGCATCTGACCATCATCTGGGAAGAGATCATGAAGCGCTTCCCGGAAATCCGCCTGCTGGAAGAGCCGAAGCGCAGCTACTCGATCTTCGTGAAGGGCTACGAAGAGATGCGCGTCCTGATCCCGTCGCGGCTCTGAGCGTCACTGCCGCAGGAACGACCGCCAAGGACGTAAAGGACGCCAGGATTTCTCTGCTGGCCCCTTGGCGATCTTGGCGAGCTTGGCGGTTCAATGGGGCGCTCCACGCTTTACGCGGGATCAGCAGTTCAGTGCCCGGTCAGCGGCCAGACCAGGGCGATCAGCGGCGCGCCCAGCACGATGACCAGGATCGATAGGGGCAGGCCCAGCCGCGGATAGTCGCCGAACCTGTAGCCGCCCGGCCCCATGACCAGGGTGTTGCACTGGTGGCCGATGGGGGTGAGGAAGTCGCAGCCGGCCCCGGTCGCCACCGCCATCAGGAAGGCGTCGGGGTGCAGGTGCAGCTGGCGGGCCAGCGCCACCGCGATCGGCGCCAGAACCAGCACCGTCGGCGCATTGTGCAGAAAAGGCGCGCAGGCCATGGCGGTGACCATCAGCACCGCCAGGGTGAGCAGGGCCGGCGCGTGTTGCAGGACCGCGGCCAGCGCGCCGGCGATCAGCGTCGTGCCGCCGGTGGACTGCACCGCTTCGCTGAGCGGGGTCAGCGCGCCGATCAGGATCAGCACCTGGCCGTCGAGCGAGCCGTAGGCCTCGCGCATCGACAGACTCCCCGTCGCCACCATCAGGATCGCGGCACCGAAAAAGGCCGGAGCGACCGGCGCGACCTTGACGGCGATCAGGATCATCGCCGCCGCCAGGATCAGGATCGGCACGAACCGCCGCCGCGCGCCTTCCACCTGCACGGGGCGTTCGATGAGCGGCAGCACGCCGAGGGACTGCAGAGCGCCGGGCAGCGCCTTTTCACCGGCTTGCAGGATCAGGACGTCGCCGGGGCGCAGGGTGACGTTGCGAAGCTGCTCGGTAATCCTGGCACCGCTGCGACTGACCGCCAGCAGGCTGACGCCGAACTGCTCGCGCAGTTGCAGCCGCGCCGCCGAGCGCCCGACCAGCACCGACTCCCGCTGCACCACCGCCTCGATCGAGCGCAGTTCGTCGCGCGCCTCATCCTTTTCGACCTCCTTGCCGGCGCGCTCGTGCGCCAGGGGCGTGCGCGAGAAGACCGCGTTCAGGCTCTCCTGCGAGCCTTCCAGCACCAGCGTGTCGCCGGGCTTCAGCTTGTGGGTCGCCCGCGGCGCCTCGGAGCGCTTGCCGTCGCGGACGATCGCGGTGGCCTTGACCCCGTCTTCGGCCAGCTTCAGGGCCGCCAGATCGCCCAACTCGTCCGGCCAGGTTTCCGGCAAGGTCGCCTCGGTGGCGTAGGGAGCGCTGACCGCCTCGCCCATGTCGGGGGCCCCCTGCCGGTCCCGGGGCAAAAGCCGCCAGGCGAAGCTGACGAAGATCAGGCCGATGGCGGTCAGGACCAGGCCAACGGGGGCGAAGTCGAACATCTGGAACGGTTTGCCCAGGGTGTCCTCGCGCACCTGGCTGACGATGATGTTGGTCGAGGTGCCGACCAGGGTCACCAGGCCGCCGAGCAGCGACATGAAGGACATCGGCATCAGGATGGACGAGCGCGAGGTCTTGGTGGTGCGAGTCAGCCGGATCGCCACCGGCATCAGGATGGCCAGCGCCCCGACGTTCTTGGTGAACATGGAGAGCACCGCCGTCGACCCGGCCATGACCGGGACCTGGGTCGCCGAGGTCTTCAGCCGCGAGAGCACCGGCTGCAGCAGCTGCTCGATGACGCCGGAGCGCGCCACCGCCGCGCTGATCACCAGGGCGCAGGCGATGATCACCACCACATCGCTGGTGAACCCGCTGAACACCCGCTTGACCGGAACCACGCCGACACTGACCCCGACCAGCAGGGCGACGATCGCCACCACGTCGTAGCGGAACCGCCCCCAGGCGAACATGACGACCGCGGCGCCGACGATGGAAAAGGCAAGCACCTGCGGCAGGGTCATGGGCTCTCCGGCAAAGCTTGGCCCTTGCTAGAAGCCGCCGAACGCTCGCAGGTTCCGGCCGGCGGTCGCCCTCATGCGCCTAATCCTTGCATTGCAGCAGGCGCGAGAAAGTCCATTGGCTGTCGCCGACGAGGGAGTGTGCGTCGTCGAGCAGCCAGCGGCCGCCGAGTTTCTGGAAGTCGAAGACGATCTTCTCCGGGTCGTCGACATTGTGGAAGGTGGCGGTGACCGTGGTGCGACCGGCCGGGGTGGTCGGGCCACGGGTCACCACGAGCTGGGTGATGCGGTCGTCCTGGCCGTTGAACCAGAAGATGAAGTCCAGCCCGCACGCGGCTTCGCCCTTGGCCTCGCGCCGCGCCGCCGCCACCAGCGCCGTCAGCCGCGGGGTGTAGAAGGTCTCGGGCGGCCCATAGCCTTTCGACCCGGTCTCGGCGGCGATGAGGCGGTGATAGACCTGGGCGACCATGGCCTCCGGCGCCTGAGGGGCCGAGGCCGCGGCGGCTCGATTCGGCGCCACGGCCTGAACGCCTAAAAGCGCGATCGCCAGCCGCAGCCCGACCCAAGGCGCGCGAAAATCATGCCTGCACGCCATGCGCTTTCTCCCCGGAAGGACGCTGCCTTTAAAGCCAGTGGCGACAGGGTTTTAGGCCCGCACAAGCTTCACAGATAGGGCCTCAATTCCGGCCCCTGAAAACCGGTCAAGACCGTTTTTGGGCGGTCGAGCCTGGCCGCCAGCCTTGCCACGGCGGCCAAGCGCGGCTATTCACCGGCTACTCTCATCGCCTGGATGTCCGGGCCACTGACCCATCTGGTCGCGGCAGCCCCGTTTGAAGTTTGGGCAGCGGCAAGACGTGAATTCGGATCGTGGCGCCCGGTTTTCGGGGCGCCCAATTTCCGATTGGCGCAATGGCAGAGTTCATGGATGTCTTTAGGCGCCGGCTTTTCAGTAGCCGCGGTCGTTGGGGTCAGCCTGTTGATGGCGACCGCGGCCGCACCGCAAACCGTTGGCGAAGGGTCGAGCGTCGCAGTGACGCCCCCCGCTGTTGCGGCCAGCCCGGAACTGACCGCGCCGCTCACCTCGCCGATGGTTCCGGCGCCCGACAAGAACCCGCCAGCGGTCGAGGCGGTTCCGCCCGCCGATGCGAACGCCGCGACCGATGTCGCCCCGACGATCCAGCCCGACGCGCCGCTGGACGTGCGCGTCGCCGCCGAGGGCCTGAACGTCGCCCGCCTGGATGCCGAGTTGGAATGCATGGCCAAGGTGGTTCACCACGAGGCCGCCAATCAGTCGCTGCAAGGCCAGCTGGCCGTGGCCCAGCTGATCCTCAACCGGGTCAGATCGCCGCTCTTCCCCAAGACCATCTGCGCGGTGGTCAACCAGCCTGGTCAGTTCTTCTCGACCCGCGCCTGGCCCGCGCCGGTGCGCTCGCCGCGCTGGCATATCTCGGTGGCGATCGCACGCATCGCCCGCGAGGCGAACATGCCCGAGATCGCGCCGGGCGCGCTCTTCTACCATGCCGCTTTCGTCTCGCCGCCTTGGTCGAGACGGCGCGTCAAGGTCGGGCGCATCGGCGAAAACGTCTTCTATCGATGATCTAACTCGGCGGCGGCTGTCCGTCGCCGGGCTTGGCGACATTCCAGGTCCGGGCGCGCTGCTGGCCCCAGACGCCGTGCATCCAGGCGCGCGGCGCGGTCAGGCCGAACTTCGCGGTTTCGGCCTCCCAGGCCGAGGTGAGGCCGACCAGCCTGGCCGTGGCCTCGGTCGGCGTCAGCGAAGCGGCCCAGGACTTCATCGAGGCGGCGTTGAAGACGAACAGAAACGCCGTCGCCACCGCGATCGCCGTCGAGGTCCAGGCCAGCGCACGGGCGGCCGCCACACGGTCGTTGGGGTCGGCGGGCTCGGGTATCGGGCTGTCGGTCACGGACGGGCTTCCTAGAACTGAAAATAGATGAAGGCCTGCACGCCCTCGGGCCGCATGGCGTCGATGATCAGGATCAGGGCGCCGGCGCCCAGGCCGAAGGCCACGGCCGGCAGCCGCGCGGCGCGGAAGGCCACCGCCTCGATCAGCCGCGGCGGGCTGAAGTGCAGGCCGAGGCCAAACAGGATCAGGGCCAGCGCCATCGGCGTGAAGGCCAGCGCCGAATCGTCCCATCGGCCAAGGCCGGAGATGAAGGTCAGGGCGGTCTGGAAGCTGTCGGCGCGGAAGAAGATCCAGGCCAGGCAGACCAGGTTGAAAGTGACGATCAGGCCGAGGATCTTCGGCGCATTCGGCCAGCGCGCCGGCTTGTAGTGGGCCCAGATGCGCTCGATGCACAGGGCCGCGCCGTGCAACGCCCCCCAGGTGACGAACTTCCAGGCCGCGCCGTGCCAGAGCCCGCCCAGCAGCATGGTGATCATCAGGTTGCGGCAGATGAACCAGACATTGCCGCGGCTGCCCCCCAGCGGAATGTAGAGATAGTCGCGCAACCAGCTGGACAGGCTGATGTGCCAGCGCCGCCAGAAGTCCTGCAGCGAGACCGAGCGATAGGGCTGGTCGAAATTGCGCGGAAACCGGTAGCCCAGCAGGGCGGCCAACCCGATGGCCATGTCGCTGTAGGCCGAGAAGTCGGCATAGATCTGCACCGCGTAGCCATAGGTCGCGGCGATCAGGTCGACGGCCGAATGGGCGTTGGGGTCGAAGAAGACCGGGTCGACCAGGCCGGTGGCCAGTTCCGAGGCCAGGATGGCCTTCTTGAACAGGCCCCAGACGATCATCAGGATGCCCAGCGAAGCCGCTTCCCGGCTGAGGTCGGGACTGCGCTCGAACTGCGGGATGAGGTCGGCGCCGCGCACGATCGGGCCGGCGACCAGGTGAGCGAAGAAGGACATCAAGAGCGTGACGTTCAGCAGGCTGGCCGCCGCGAGCTTGCCCCGATAGACGTCGATCAGATAGCTCATCCCCTGGAAGGTGAAGAAGGACAGGCCGATCGGCAGAATCACCTGGATGATCGGCAGGTCCCGCTGCCAGCCGAGCAGGCGCAGGACATCGGCGACCTGGCCCAGGAAGAAGCCGAAATACTTGAACCAGATCAGGATGCCGAGATTGGCGACGACGCCCAGCAGCACCAGGGCGTGACGTCGCCTGGGGCCTGCGCTGCGCGAGATCAGCCGCGCCATCCCCCAGTTGAGCACGCCTGAGCCGATCAGCAGGGTGACGAAACGCCAGTCCCAGGCGCCGTAGAAGATCCAACTGGCGACCAGGAGGATGATCTTGCGCCATTCGTTCGGCTTGCGGACGATCCAGGCCGCCGCGAACAGGGCCAGGAAGAAGAGCCCGAACCGGAGCGTCGGAAAGAGCACCCCTATCGGGCCGCTTGATAGGCCAGGTACGCGGCGTCCAGATCGGCTTGCAACAGGGTGGCCACCCGAGCGCCGCCGGCGGAGGTGGTGTGAACGTGGTCGCCGCGGGTCAGCGGCGGGGTGGCCTTGGCCCAGCGGTCGGCCGCGCCGGGCCCGCCCATGCGCGCGCCCCAATCCCAGAACGCCACGCCGGTCTCCTGGGCGACGCGCCGCTGAATCTGGCGGATCTGGGTCAGGGCCGGCGGCGTGAACCAGCTGGTGCGGAAGGCCTGGGCATAGGATTGCGGTCCCTCGGTCGGGGCGTCCTCGGATATCGGCGCGCCGCCCTCGTCGTCATTGTGCGCCAGCGCGCCGCGCTTGGTCTCGGCGTCGGGGGGCGCGATGACCAGGATGGGCACGCCGCCGCCCAGTCGCTTCAGCCGCGCGATCTGGCCGCGCAGCCGGTCCTCGAACGCCGCGGCGTTGAAGTGGCTGACGAAGCCGTCATTGGTGCCGAAGGCCAGCACGATGAGGTCGGGCTTGTAGGTCCTGAGTTCCTCGCCCACCGCCTGGTCGTCGGTGCGGGCGAAGTGTTTCAGCTCCGTGCCGACCACGCCCAGGTTGGAGACCACCACCCCGCCGGCGTCATTGAAGCTGGCCCAGGAGGTCAGGGTGATCGGGCCGCCCTCGGTGGTCAGCACCGCCTGGGTCTGCATCTGGTCGGACAGGAAGGTCGCGCAGGTGACGCCGACGCTCGGCGCATCGAGGCTGACCCGCGTCGTCACCGCGCCAAGGGTCACGTCGTAGTCGCCCGCCTGGGGTCTCGCCTCGCCGCAGACCACCAGCCGCCGGAAGGCCTGGGCCGGCTCCGCGGTGAGGGTCAACGACGCCCCGTCCTGATGCGAGGTCAGGCGAAATCCCGAGATCCCGAAAGCCGGGGCCGCGACAGGGTCGGCGCGAAAGGTGCTTTCCACCGTCCAGCCCGGCGACTGGTCCACATGCACGCCATGCGGAAAGAAACCTTCGAACGGCCGGCCCGGCGGCATGACGCCGCGCCCGCCGACCCCGAACTCCGCCTGCAGGGCGTCGCGCCAGGGGCCGGTGATGGAATCGCCGGCGCTGTGGCTATCGCCGATCTGCAGCACGTGGACGGTGCGCGGCACGCCCAGCCGCGTCTGTTCGAGCGCGGCGAAATAAGGCGCGAGCGCCTGCGCCCCGCACAACGACTCGACGCACGGAACGCTGGGCGAACTGCCCGCGGCCACCGCAACCGTAACCGCGGCCGCCACACTCACAAGACTCATGGACCGCGCCCATTGGCCGAAGCGAGCTGCTGGGATCCGGACCGGACCGGGAAAATGGTCGCCGCCATGTCGCGGGAGCTGGCGACATAGGTCCTGATCCGCTGGACCAGCGGGCCGGTGATGCGCTCATAGCCCGGTATCGACATGTGGATGCCGTCGTCGGCGCGCATGATCTCGTCCTTCCTGGTCTTCGGATCGACAAGACGGATGCTGAACTGGCCCTGGTCGTCGACGGACAGGGCCTCCGTCGGCAGGAAGGGCACGTCGAGCGCCGCCATCTCTCCGCTGTAGAAGTCATTCATGGCGGCGATTTGGCTGTCGAACTGCGGATTGCGCATTTTCGGCAGGCCGACCCAATAGACCATGGCGCCCTGCGCCCGCAGCAGGGCGATATAGCGCGCCACCCGCCGGCCATAGGCGGCTTTCCAGCCCGGGCTGAGCAGCGGATAGACGTGGCCGTCGTCATAGATGCCCTGGGTGTCGTTGGCCCCGAAACTGATCACCGCGATGTCGACCGGCTGGGCGGCGATGTCGGTGGCGGCCTTGTCCTCCAGATTGAGGCTCTGATAGCGGGTGAAGCCGGTGGAGCGCTCGGCGAACTTGATCACCTGATAGTGCTCGCTCTTCGGCAGGGTCCAGTAGAGCGCCGCCCAGATGCCCTCGCCGAAGCTGTCGCCGAACACGCCGACGGTGATCGGGTCGCCCTTGGCCACGGTCTTCAACAGGCGCGGATAGAAGGGCACGGCGCAGTCGATGCCGGCGGGGACGGCGGACTGGCCCGCCGCGCCAGGCTTGGCCGTGTGCGGCGAGACGCCGATCGGTCCGCCGACCGGCACCGCGCGCGCGCTGCGGTCGACGATGAACGATCCATAGATGGCGGCGCCGACGACCAGCCCGATGAAGAGGACGGCCGTCCGATCCAGCGCCAGCCTGGCCAGGGCCAGTCCGCGGCGCGCCGGCGACGCTGGCGGCGGCGGCGCGGGTTCGGGCGGGCTCACGGCGGCGACCGGCGCGGCGACCTTGCGCGTGCGCTTGACGGCAGGCTTCGCGGGCGCGGCCCCGGGCGCACGCTTGGTGGATTTTGCCATGGCCAGCCCCCAGCTCGCCTGCGCGGCCATGCGCAAAGCCGCAGTGCGCGGCGGTCATTTCGGCCGCGGGGCGCGGTCGAAGGACCCCTGAGGAGACGCCGCGTCCCCAAGGGGTTGGCGCAATTCATCGAGAGTAACTCCGGGCTTGTCAACGGCAAGAACGGTCGCGGTTTCGGACGATGCGCCGGGCGGATTGAACAACCCTAAACGCCGGGCGTTGGAGGGGTTCTAGCGATGGAGACCGCCATGGCCGAACTGAAAGCCAAGACCCGCAACAAACTGCCGAAGAAGGACTTCGCCGAGCCCGGCAAGCGCGCCTATCCGATCGAGGACAAGGCCCATGCCCGCAACGCCAAGGCCCGCGCCAGCCAGGCCGTCAAGGCCGGACGCATGTCCAAGGCCGAGGCGGGCAAGATCGACCAGAAGGCCGACAAGGTCCTGAAGAAGGGCTGAGCCGGGTTCCGATGCGCCAGGCGGCGGACCTCCTTCGGATCGAGACGCCTGGCCGCGGCCTGATCGAGATCACGGGCCAGGTGGCCGGCTGGGCAGACGCCCAGCACATGGCGACGGGCCTGCTGACCGTGTTCTGCCGCCACACCTCGGCCTCGCTGCTGATCCAGGAGAACGCCGCCGCGGCGGTGCGCCAGGATCTGGAGGCCTTCTTCGAGCAGCTCGCGCCGGAAGATCCCGACCGCTACGCCCACGATGACGAGGGCCGGGACGACATGCCGGCGCACCTGCGCACGGCGCTGACCGGCGTCAGCCTGTCCATCCCGGTGATCGAGGGACGGCTGCGGTTGGGGACCTGGCAAGGCGTCTATCTGTTCGAGCACCGCCGAGCGCCGCATCATCGCGAACTCGCCCTGCATCTGATCGGCGACTGATTAGATCGCGATGACTCTAACCATTAGTGCGGGTTGCGGACGGAAAACCGCGACCGGCTGTTATTTGACGTGGTGGTCGCCGCGATCGCCCTGGCCGGGCTTGGCGTCGTGCTTGGCCTTCTGCCGGGCGTCGGCGGAGAGCGAACGACCCTCGTCGACCTCGGTCTTGAACCGGCCCCTGTCGTCGCGGCGGACATAGCGCTTGTCGCCTTTGGGGGAAATCTCTTCGCGCTTGGACATCGTGGTCTCCTTGTCTGCGTCTCTGCTGAATCCTGACGACACGCCCTGGTTCCCTTGGTCGCGCGGGCGCCTATCTGAAGGACGATGACCCGAGCCCAACTGGATCTGTTCCAGGCCGACACGACCCTGCCCCAGGGCCTGCGCTACCAGCCCGAGCTGATCTCGCCGGCCGAAGAAGCGCGGCTGCTCGAGGCGATCGCGGACCTGCCGTTCAAGCCGTTCGAGTTCCACGGCTACCTGGGCAAGCGGCGCGTGGTGGCCTTTGGCTGGCGCTATGACTACAGCGCCCGCGCGGTCGGCGAGGCCGCGCCGATCCCGGATTTCCTCTTGCCATTGCGGGAACGCGTCGCCGCATTCGCCGAGTTGCCGGCGGCTGAGCTTCGCCAGGCCATGGTCACCGAATACGCGCCGGGCGCCGGCATCGGCTGGCACCGCGATAAGCCGATGTTCGGCGAGGTGATCGGCGTCTCGCTGCTGTCGTCGTGCAATCTGCGTTTTCGCCGCGCGTCGGGCGATGGCTGGGAGCGCCGCGGCCTCAATCCCGCGCCGCGCTCGGCCTATCTGCTGCAGGGCCCGGCGCGCTCGGAATGGCAGCACAGCATTCCCGGCGTGGCGAGCCGGCGCTATTCCGTGACCTTCCGCCGCTACCTCGGCCACTGATCGAGGGCGCTTGCGGCGGCCGTTTTCTTGCAATCCTGTGGATAAGTCAGCGGCGGCAGGGCGCCGTTGCCTCCCGCAAGCTTTGCAGGCCGGATTTTCCCTGAAACAGTCGCCGGACCGCCCCCAAAGGCAGAATCAGCCCCTACCTGGGCGGTCGAAGGCTCCCGCACCCCAGGGCGGGAGCCTTCCCCATTGGTCCCGGCCGCCGCGCTCGCCAGACCGGGCCAGCGGAAAAGTGTGAAGCGGTTTTCCGCCCGCAACCCGATCTAACTCTTAGGAATCGATCACGTTATGATTTTGGATGATTCAATCCAAAATCATCGTGTTCTAGCGGCTGAAGGTGTCGGCGGCGCCGGTCAGCAGCACCTTGGGCGCGCCTTCGACGTTCAGCGAGGCGGCCAGCATGACCAGGACCCACAGGACCAGCGAGATCGCGCCGCCGATCTTGGCGCTGCGCGGCATCTGGACCGAGGCCTTCAAGGCGTCGGCCAGCATCCAGCGGTGGAAGACCAGGGCGTTGACCAGACCCAGGACTATGAGCAGCAGCTTCAGCGTGAAATAGGCGTGGCTGCCGACATCCAGCGGATCGTAGAGGAAGAGCGCTGCTCCGGTCACGAAGGCGACGGCGAAGGTCAGGTAGAGCCAGGGGATGGTCTGCTCGATGAAGCCCTGCAGCGGGGCGACCGCGCGCAT
>DASYAQ010000435.1:0-2141 GCA_036501225.1 Caulobacteraceae bacterium
GTGACCCGGCTGACCGAGGGGCTCTACCAGGATCTGAAGGCCGCCAATGCGAAGATCGGGACGACGGTGCTTTGCCCCGGCATGATCGCCACCAACATCATCACCTCGGCGCGCAACCGACCGGACGTCCTGAAGGACGACTCGCCGCCCGATCCGGCGCGCAGCCAGATCATCGCGGCCATGGACGCCCGCTTCAAAGCCGATGGCATGGCGCCGCGCGACGTCGGCGAAAAGGTCGCCGACGCCATCGCCAACGACCAGTTCTACGTCCTGACCCATGCCGAGAACATGGAGGGGGTGAAGCGCCGCTTCGAGGACATCTTCAACCTGCGCTCGCCATCGTCGCCGCCGGCGCTCACCTGACCGTGAGGGCCGCTAGAGCGGCCCGTGGTCCAGGCGCGGCAGCACGTGGCGGGCGAAGAGGTCGGCTTCGGCGGCGTGCGGGTAGCCGGAGAGGATGAAGGCCTCGATGCCCAGCGCGCGATAGGCGTCGAGCTTGGCCAGCACCTGGTCGGGGTCGCCGACGATCGCCGCGCCGCAGCCTGAGCGGCCGCGGCCGATGCCGGTCCAGAGATTGGCCTCGGCATAACCGTCGTCGGATGCCGCCTCGCGCAACTCGGCCTGGCGGCGGACGCCGACCGACTGGCTGTCCAGCGAGCGGTTGCGGATCGCCTCGCCTTCGGCGTCGTCCAGGTATGAGAGCAGCCGCTCGGCCGCCGCGCGCGCCTCGGCCTCGGTCTCGCGCACCACCACGTGGACGCGATAGCCGAACTTCAGCGTGCGGCCGTGGTTGGCGGCGCGGGCGGTCATGTCGGCGATGATCTCCTTCACCGCCGGCATCCGGTCGGGCCACATCAGATAGACGTCGGCCGCCTTGGCCGCCGCCTCGCGGGCGTCTTCCGACAGGCCGCCGAAATAGAGCGGCGGGCAGCGGCCGGAGACCGTGCGGATGCGCGGCGGGGCCAGCTTCAGCTTGTAGAATTCGCCGTCGTGATCCAGCGGCTGGCCGTCCAGCACGGTCTTCAGGATCTGCATCACCTCGACCGTACGCGCATAGCGCGGCGCGCTGGCCAGGGTCTCGCCCGGCAGGTCGCTCGAGATGATGTTGATGGTCAGCCGGCCGCCCAGCATCTGGTCGATGCTGGCGAATTGTCGCGCCAGTTGCGGCGGCCACATCTCGCCGCAGCGGCTGGCGACGAGCAGGCGCATGCGGCGCAACAGCGGCGCGATGGCGGCGGCGAAGGCCAGCGAATCGATGCCCAGCGCATAGCCGGACGGCAAAAGGATGTTGTCGAAGCCGCCGGCCTCGGCCGCCAGCGCGATATCGCGGCAATGCGCCCAGCTGGAGACAAGGCCCGGATCGGACACCCCGAGGAACTCATAGTCGTCGTCGCAGAGCGCGCTGAACCAGGAGACCTCGCAAGGGGTCATGGCAGGCGCTCTCCCCGGGAAGCCGTCAGCACGGCGTACCATTCGGCCCGCGACAGGGTGACCTTCAAGGCTTCCGCCGACCGGGCGATCCGCTCCGGCTGCTGCGAGCCGACGATGGGGATGGCTCCCGATGGATGGGCCATGATCCAGGCATAGGCGACCGAGGCGCGGCTGACGCCTTGGCGCGCGGCGATTTCATCCAGGGCGGCGGCCACCGCCTGGACGCGCGGATCGTCGGAAGGCCCGGCCAGCCGGCCGCCGCCCAGCGGCGACCAGGCCATGACGCCCAGCCCGACCTCCATGGCCTGGTCCAGCACCCCGTCGGATAGCGGCGCGATGCTCAGGGCGGAGAATTCCGGCTGGGTGGAGGCCAGCGTGAAGGGCAGGTGCGCGCGCAGCGCCGCGACCTGCGGCGCGGTGTAGTTGGAGACGCCGGCCTCGGCGATCTTGCCGGCGCCGCGCAGCGCGTCGAAGGCCTCGGCGACCTCGGCCGGATGGGCCAGGCTGTCCGGGCGATGGATCTGATAGAGTTCGACCTGTTCGACGCCTAAGCGCTTCAACGAGGCCTCGCAGGCGCCGATCAGGTAGCCAGCGCCGGAATTGTACGGCACGCCCGGCTGGATGCCGCCCTTGGTGGCCAGGACGACGCCCTTGCGCAAGGACGGGGCGCGCGCGAACACCCGCCCGAGCAGGGCCTCGGCGGCGCCGAA
>DASYAQ010000436.1:0-2689 GCA_036501225.1 Caulobacteraceae bacterium
CGAGGGCCTTGGCGATCTGGTGCGCCGTTTCCCCGGCCGCGCCCTGCAGAAGCCCACCATCGGCCAGGTGATGTTCATGCGCATCGGCAACGCCAACATGGCCGGCTTTCTCGAGGCGGTGAAATTCATGGCCGAGGGCGACCGGCCGCAAAAGGTGGTTGGCGTCACCTATCTGGGCGCGCGCGCCGACGCCGCGGCGGCGGATGGGGTGCGGGCGATCACCGAGGCCGACCTCGCCCTCTGCGCCGAGATGATCAACCGCACCCACCAGGGCCTGGACCTCTATCGCCCCTACGGTCCCGAGAGCCTGAAGGCGGTGCTCGACGAAGGCGTCTGGGGTGAGCGACCCCCCTGGTATCGACCGGTCTACGGCTGGAGCGACGTCTTTGTCCTCGAGGAGAAGGGCCGCATCGTCGCCTGCGCCGGCCTGTGGGATCGCGGGCGCGACATGCGCGAGATCTGGCGTTCGGAGGCCGGTGAGGAACGGCGGGTCGAGGTGGGCGCCGTGCTCGACGCCGGCTGCGCGGAAGGCCGCGAAGACGCGCTGGCGCGGTTGCTCCGCCACCTGAACGGCCTCTGCGCCGAGCGCGGACGCACCGACCTGATCGTCGACCTGGAGCATCTGCCGGCGGTCACAGCGGCGCTGGCCGACCTCGACCCGCGCATCGAGTCCCGCACCCTGGAATGGAGCCCCTTCGGCCCCCCGGCCCCGGCGGCGCTCGGCGAGTGCTTCATCGACCTGCGCTACTGGTAGGAGCCGCCTCAGGCCTTCGACAAAAGGACGGCGCGCGGGCAGACCAGGCTGTAGCCACGCTTTTCGTAGAAGCGGCTTTCGGCGGCAGCCTGCGAGGGGATCAGCACGGCGCGCCAGGCGCCCCGCGCCGCCGCTTCGTCGTGCAACGCCGACAGGATCGCCCCGGCATAGCCCGCGTTCCGGGCCACGGGATGGGTGAACATGTCGGCGACGTAGGCCGCCTGGCCCGCCAGGCAGACGATCTGGCCCTTAGCGACCGCCCGACCCGCGCGGCGCCCAAGCAGATCGATGAAGTCGGGCCGGCCCAGGCCGGCCGCATGAGACAGGAACTCTGGATCGAGAGCGTTGAGTTCGGCGACCTGATCGGCGCGTTCGACCCGCTCGACGGCCAGGTCGGAGACGCGCGTCCGCGGCGCCTGGGCCAGGTCTGCCGCCAGCAAAGCCGTGTTCCAGCAGCCGTCATAACCGGCCGCGGCGATCGCCTCGCCGTCGGCATAAACGTCACAGCCAAAGACGGAAGTTCGATGGGTTTCATGGCGGTCAGCCAGGATTTGCGCGCCCGCCTTGGCGGCGCTGGCCAAGTCCGCGGCGAGGATCTCCACCGAGAGTTCGACGGCGCGGGGCCAGGGATGTGGCAGCGGCTCGCGATAGCGCAGGCCCACCGCACCAGGCACGCGAACCACCTCGACGCCCTGCTCCACGGCCATCTTGTGGGCGATAGCGTCGATGATCGCGGCAATGTCGGCTTGAGCTTGAGCCATCGGCTCAGAGCGTAGGCGTAGGCCGCGCATCGACCAAGGCCCCGATGGCGTCGAGGTAGCGGACGAAGGCTTCGCGGCCGGCGTCGGTCAGGCGCACCTGGGTCAGGGGTTTGCGGCCGGCGAAGCTCTTGTCGATGGCGACGTAGCCGGCGTCTTCAAGCTTGCGCAGGTGCACCGAGAGATTGCCGTCGGTGGCCTGCAGCCTGGCCTTGAGTTGGTTGAAGTCGGCGACCTCGGCCGTCGACAGATAGGCCATCACGCCCAGCCTCAGTCGGCCATGGATCACCTCGTCGATCCGATCGATGTCGAAACCGTCCATGGCCGTCAGACGATGTCCGAGGGTTCTTCACGCATCAGGGCGGCACCCGGCGCGGCCATCAGCAGCAGCAGGGCGGCGGCGAAGGCGAGATATTCAGCCTGGACGCTGGGCAAGAGGGTCATGCCGACGGCGGCGATGAAACAGCCAGCGGCGACCCAGCGCACCCACCAGCGGTCGGACAGCACGGCCGAAATCATCCAGGCCGCTCCGTAGACCGACAGGATAATGGTGGGAAAGGCGGCGAAGACCAGCCAGGAGTGCAGCCGCCACGCCGTCAGGATCGATCCGATGGAGATGGCCGTCATGGCCCAACCGCCAGCGCTCCAGGCCCCGCGAAATGCGCGATTGGCCGTCGTCCTGGCGCCGGGCTTGGCGGCCCGTCGCCAGAAGACCATCAGCAGGGCGAAGACGCCGTAGAAGACGACCGTCGCGACGCCCCAAACACCCACGAGCCAGAAGTTGGGCAGGATGACCAGCTTGGCAGCCATGGCCCACGAGACCAGGGTCGCGGCGCTGAAGATAAGTCCCGCGGCCAGTAGGCAGGCGCCGCCGAGCAGGGGTACACGGCGTCCCTCCTGGGCCAGGGCCCTCATGAAGGCGATGTCGTCCTTCAGAATGTTGATCTGTTCGCTCATGGCCGCCTCCGCATCCTGAGACGCAGCGTGCCGCAGATACTTTGAGAAGTAAAGTTCTTTGTCGCCGATTTCAGAGCCTTATCGTCCCGCCGGCGATCCCGGCCATCAGAGCGGGCGTTATCGGCTCGAAGCCGTTGTCGCCGTCGCGGACGTAGAGCGGCTCGGTGACGTGCGCGGGGTCGAAGCCGTCGGCGACCATGTCGATCTTGCGGTGCTTGAA
>DASYAQ010000437.1:0-6432 GCA_036501225.1 Caulobacteraceae bacterium
GCAGATAGGC
The DNA here is from genome assembly GCA_036501225.1 of Caulobacteraceae bacterium. GTDB lineage: Bacteria > Pseudomonadota > Alphaproteobacteria > Caulobacterales > Caulobacteraceae > Poindextera. The sequence continues at coordinate 11 of DASYAQ010000437.1, forward strand.
GGCGTCGGCGGCGAAGGTCTCCCGGTGCAGGGTCTCGTCGCGCACCAGGATGCAGCCGGCGTCGTAGGGGACCTGGCCCCATTTGTGGAAATCGAAGGCCAGGGAATCGGCGCGATCGAGGCCCTTGAGCAACGGCTTGAGCTCGGGGGCCAGCACGCCCAGCGCGCCGAAGGCGCCGTCGACATGGAAGTGCAGCCCCTCGGCCTCGGCGAGGTCGGCCAGGGCGTCGAGGTCGTCGATGGCGCCGGTGTCCACCGTGCCGGCATTGCCGATCAGCAGGAAGGGTCGGGCGCCCGCGCGGCGGTCGGCTCGAATCGCCTGGCGCAGCGCCGCGACGTCGATCCGCTGGCCGGCGGTCACGGCGACCAGGCGCAGGGCGTCGGAGCCCAGCCCGGCCATCTCCATGGCGCGCGGCACGCAGCCGTGGGCGGCGGTGGAGGCGTAGGCCGTCAGCGGGGCGCCGATCGCGCCCTGCCGGCGCCCGGCGTCGCCAAGGGCGCGCTGGCGCGCGACCAGCACGCCGATGAAGTTGGCCATGGACGCGCCGGTGACCAGGAGGCCGCTGGCGGTTTCCGGAAAGCCGAACAGCTGGCGCATCCAGCCGATCACCTCGCGCTCGACCTCGATCGGCATGTGGTCGCGGCCGCCGAGATTGGCGTTCAGCCCCCCGGCCAGCATTTCGGCCAGCATGCCCACCGGCGTGCCCGCGCCCTGCACCCAGCCCATGAAGCCCGGATGCAGGTTGCCGCCGGCGTAGGGCAGGACGTCGCGCATGAAGCTGGCATGCGCCTCGGCAAGCGGGCTGGGCGCCGTCGGCGGCGGCGCGTGAAAGCGCTGCCGCACGGCCGGCGGGATCGGCCGCCAGACCGGCTGGTCGCGCAGGGTCTGCAGATGGTCGAACAGGTCGTCGAGCATGCGATGGCCCTGATCGCGGAACGCGCGCCAGTCGGATGGATCAAGGCCGCGCTCAGCCGCCACGTCTCTCGCCTCTTTTCAGCTCAGCCTGCGACATTCGCGGCGCCCGGTTCCGAACTGGTTAACGGCCGCCGACCGCGACCTTCCGGCTCTCGGGCGCGACGGGGTCGGCCAGCTCGCGTTTCAGCTCGGCGATGGGCGCCGGGCGGCCGAACAGGAAGCCCTGCATGGCGTGCGCGCCGGTCGCGCGCAGGAACTTGCGCTGGTTTTCGTCCTCGACCCCCTCGGCCACCACCTTCATGCCCAGCGCGCGGCCGATCGAGACCAGGGCGTGGACCAGGGTGGCCGACTGCACGTCGTCGCTGCAGCGGTTGACGAACATCCGGTCGATCTTCAGCTTGTCGAAGGGATAGAGCTGCAGGTGGCTGAGGCTGGAATAGCCGACGCCGAAGTCGTCCAGGGCGATCTTGACGCCCATGGCGTGCAGCCGGTCCATGCTGCGGCGCACCTCGTCGCCCTCAGAGAGGATGGCGGTCTCGGTGATCTCGACCTCCAGACGGCGGGGGTCGAAGCCGTGGCGCGCGATGATCACCGCCAGTTCGTCGGCGAACTCCGGGTCGCCGAACTCGACGGCCGAGGCGTTGACGGCGACGCTGAGCCCGTCGAGGTCCTTGGTTTCGGCCATGGCCTGGTCGAACACCCAGCTGGTGATGTCGCGGATCAGGCCATTCTGCTCGGCCAGCGGGATGAACAGGGCCGGGCTGATGCCGCCGCGGGTCGGATGGTTCCAGCGCAGCAGAGCCTCGACACCAAGCACCGCCTCGCCGTCGCGATCGACCTGTTTCTGATAGACCAGGGAAAATTCGCCGTGCTCCCGGGCCAGTTTCAGATCCTGCAGCAGCCGAACCTGGTCGGTAGCGGGGGCGGCCCGCGCCTCGGCTTCGGCCGGGGCGCCGTCCGGATGGCCCAGAAGGTTCATGGTGGCGAGCAGGCGGCGATGCAGGCTTTCGATCTCGGCGGGAGCGACGTCGCGCTCGCGGGCGGCGGCTTCGATGCGGCCGGCCATGTCGGCGACGGCGCGCGCGCCGATATTGCCGCTCATCGACTTCAGCGCGTGCGCCGCGCGCGCGATCTCGGCGCGGTCGCCGGCGGCGGCGGCCTCGACCATGGTTCGCACCGCGACCGGGGCGTGTTCGCGGTAGAGCCGCGTCACCCGGGCCACGAAGTCGGCGCGGCCGCTGTCGGCCATCCGCGCCAGCTCGGCGGCGACGACGGGATCGATCAGCTCGGGCGAGGCGGCGCTGGCCCCCGGCAGCGCATCGAGCGGCTCGGCCTCGTCCGATTCGGCGCCGGACCAGGCCGGCTCCATCACGCTGGCCAGGGTTCGGGCCAGGGCGGCCAGGGTGAAGGGCTTGTGCAGCACCCCGTTCATGCCGGCCTCGCGCCAGGCGTCGGCGCGCGCGCCCAGCACTTCGGCGGTCAGCGCGATGATCGGGGTTGGCGGGCGGTGGTATTCGGCCTCGCCGGCGCGGATGGCCTTGGCGGCCTGATAGCCGTCCATCACCGGCATGCCGCCGTCCATCAGGATCAGGTCGAAGACTTCGGTAAAGGCGAACTCGGCGGCCTCGCGGCCGTCGACGGCGACGGCGGTGCTGACCCCCAGCCGCGCCAGCGCCTCCATCGCCACCTCGCGATTGACCGCGCTGTCGTCGGCGACCAGCACGCGGCGGCCGGCGAAGCTGGGCAGGGCGTCGTCCTCGGCGCGGGCCTGCTCGACCAGGGCGTCGGAAAGGCCGCCGCCGATCGCCAGGCTGGCCAGGATGGCGGCCAGGTCGCGGCGGCGGACGGGCTGGATCAGCACCACCTGGGCAAGGCCCGCGCGCCCGAGCTCGGCCGGGACCGGGTCGCCATACTCGCCGATGCAGACGGTGTGCGCCGGTCCGGCCGCCAGGGCCGAGAGCGCATCGGGATCGCCGATGATCGCCATCGGCGGAGGCTGGCCGTCGCCGCTTACGCCGGCGCAGATCTCCGCGCTGGCGCTGATCAGATAGCGGCGTACGGCCGAGCGGGTGGCGACCCCGGCCAGGGCCACGGCGATCTGGGCGCCGTCGAAGACCGGCCACTCGGGGGCGTCCGCCAGGATCTTGGGCTGGAACTCGAAGCCGAAGGTCGATCCACGGCCCGGATTGCTGGCGACCAGCAGCCTGCCGCCCATGGCCTCGACCAGCTTGCGGCAGATGGCCAGGCCCAGGCCGGTGCCGCCAAAGCGCCGGGTGGTCGAGGCGTCGGCCTGGCTGAAGGCGCTGAACAGCGAGGCGATCTTGTCCTTGGCGACGCCGACGCCGGTGTCGCGCACCTCGATGCGCAGGCCGCCCGCGGGCGTCGGCTCGACGCCCAACAGCACGCCGCCGGTCTCGGTGAACTTCAGCGCATTGTTGACCAGGTTGCCGATCACCTGACGCAACCGCACCGGGTCGGCCTCGACCAGGGCCGGCACGTCCGGATCGATATAGGCCGCCAGATCCAGGCCTTTTTCCCGCGCCCGCTCCCAGAACAGGCTGACCACGTCCTCGGCGATCTCGGCCACGTCGGTCGGCGCGGCCTCCAGCGTCATCTTGCCGGCCTCGATCTTCGAGAAGTCGAGGATGTCGTTGATGATGGCGATCAGGCTGGCGCCGGACTTGGCGATCACCTCGGCGAAGCGGCGCTGGCGCGGCGCCAGATCGCCGGCGGCCAGCAGTTCGGCCATCACCATCACCCCGTTCATCGGGGTGCGGATCTCGTGGCTCATGGTGGCCAGGAAGTCGGACTTGGCGCGATTGGCGCCCTCGGCCTGGTCCTTGGCGACGCGCAGTTCGCTGGTGCGGATGGAGACGGTGCGCTCCAGGCCCTCGTCGCGACCGCGGATTTCGCCCAGCATGCGGTTGAAGCCGTCGACCAGCAGGCCGACCTCGCCGTCCGCCGCCACCTCGACCACGCGCGCATAGTCGTGGCTGGCCTCGATCCGCGCCATCGCATCGGTCAGGGCCACGATCGGGCCGGAGACGCGCCGGCCGACCAACCAGGCCACACCCAGGCCGGCCAGCGAGGCGATCAGGGCCGCGGCCAGGCTGATCCATAGGCTGGAGACGAACCGGTCGTAGCCGCCCATTCGGCCGACCAGCACGACGCGGCCGGCCGGTTGCCGGGCGTAGACCACCGGCGCGGTCACCTCGACCGTCCGCGAGCGCAGCATCGACCAGATCGGCGGCGCCTTGGCTCCCTTGTCGACCTCGATGTCGGTGAGCAGGCGCGCGCCCGAGCCGGTCTCGGCCAGCAGCCCGCCATTGGCGGATTCGACCCTGGCATAGGCTACGTCCGGCATCAGGCTGATGGAACGGATGGCCTGAAAGGCCCGCGCACGATCGCCCTGGAAGGCCGCCTCGCTGGTCAGTGAGCTCAGCACCGCCGCCTCGGCCGACAGCCGGTCGACCTGCAGCGCGGCCTCGCGCTGGCCGTCGCGCCAGGCGGAGACCCCGGTGACCACGGCCACGGCCATGCCGACCGAGGCCAGGACCAGGACGGTCAGCTTGGCGCGGATCGAACCACGGCGGCGACGGGGCGGGGTTGGGGCTGACAAGCTTGGTGCTGGAGAAAAGGCTAATTCTCCAGGAGTTACCGGGGATTAATGACTGTCGGCTTAATTGGATGGTGAATATTCGAGGCTCTCCGAGAAGCCATGCCGGCGTCGTCCGAACCAGCGCAGCCCTTCTTCCATGTCTTGCAGGACGAGCTGCGCGTCCTGTTCGTGGACGACGATCCCATTTTGCGGGAGTTCGCGCTCGTCCACCTGGGCACCGACAAGGCCGAGGTGAAGGCGGTCGGCGATGGTGACGAGGCCCTGGCCCTGCTGGCCGACTGGCCGGCCGACATCGTCCTGCTCGATCTCGAAATGCCCCGGATCGACGGCTTCGAAGTCTTGCGCCGGCTCAGCGAGTCCGGCCGTCTTCGCGAGCTGCCGGTGATCGTGGTCACCGGGCGCGAGGACATCGCCGCCATCGACCGCGCCTATGCGGCTGGCGCGACCTCCTTCGTCTCCAAGCCGCTCAACTGGCGGCTGCTCAGCTATCAGATTCGTTACGTCCGGCGCGCCTGTCAGGACGAGCAGGCGGCGCGGGCAGCGACGCAGGCGGCTGACCGCAGGCTGGCGGAGCTGGCGCGCCAGACCTCGCGCCTGTTGGCGCTGGCCACGGACGAGAAGGGCGACCTAAACCGGGGCGTGGCCGCCGACCTCAAATCCATGTTCGATCCCCTGTCTCGCCGCGCGGCCGCGTGATGCGGAAGCGGTTCTTGGCCGCCGCGCTCGACCGGCGGGGCGGCGTGGCGACGATCGCCGCCATCTTCGTGCCGGTCATCCTGGTGATCGGTTGCGGCGCGGTCGACCTGTCGGCGGTGCGCGGCGACTACAGCGCCATGCAGGACGCCGCCGACGCCACCGCGCTGGAGGCGGCCAAACAGCTCGGCATCGGCGACCAGGCCGGCATCGCCGCCCGCGCCAGCCAGTACATGACCAGCCAGATCCCGCAGGTGGTGAAGAACGACGGCGTCACGGCCGAGACGACCTTCGCGGCCGACAACTCCAACCTGACGGTGACGCTGACCGGCCACCGGGACTCCTTCTTCGGCAATCTCCTGCCGCCGGGCGGCTGGTCGCTGCACGCCAGCGCGACCGCCGCCTCGCTGGGGATCATGCCGCTTTGCGTGCTGAGCGCCGGTTCGGGCGCCTCGGACGATATCGTCATGAGCGGCCTGGCCCAGGTGACGGCGCCCGGCTGCCTGGTCCAGTCGAACGGCGACATTTCGGTTCAAGACTCGGCTGTGCTGCAGGCCGGCGCCGTACAGTCGGTCGGATCGGCCAGCGGCAGCATCTCGCCGGCGCCACAGGTCGGCGCGCCGCCGATCGCCGACCCCTTCGCCTCGATGCGGATCAACCCCAACGGCCTGCTCTGCAATCCGCTCGACCTGGTCTTCGACCTCGGCGTCAACGTGCTGTCGCCCGGCATCCATTGCGGCAACCTCACCGCGCGCAAACAGGCGGTGGTCGAGCTGCTGCCCGGCGAACACTATTTCATCAACAGCCACCTGAACCTGATGGAAAATTCGCAGCTGATCGGAACCAACGTGGTCCTGGTCTTCGACGACAAATCCAACTTCACCTTCCAGGACGGCTCGCAGATTTCGTTGCAGGGTCGTCAGGGCAAGTCGGCGCTTGCCGGGTTCGTCATCGCCACCACCCGCAACAACACCCAGACCTTCACCATCTCCAGCGACGCCGCCCGGCAGTTGCTCGGAACCATCTACATCCCGAGCGCCACACTGGCGGTCTCCGGGACCAACAACCAGGTCGCCGACCAGTCGGCCTGGACCGTCGTGGTCGCCAAGGCGATCACGCTGGCGGGCAGTCCGAACCTGGTGATCAACGCCAACTACGCCGGCTCGACCGTGCCGGTCCCCGGCGGCGTCGGCCC
>DASYAQ010000438.1:0-3913 GCA_036501225.1 Caulobacteraceae bacterium
ATGCCGCGGACGACTTCTGCGTGGTGACCGCGACGAGGCAGCATCCGGCCGCCTTCACCGGCGTCTTCTTCATCAACATCCCGCTGGCCATCCTCGGCGCCTCGCCGGCGGCGATGATCTACGTGAACGTGCTGGTGATCAGCCTGGGTTTCATCATCCACTCGCGGATCGATTCCAATTTCGGCTGGTTCGGCCGCTGGATCGTCCAGTCGCCGAACCATCACCGCCTGCACCACGTGCTGGACATTTCCGAGCAGCCGGCCGGGCATTTCGCCATGGCGCCGGTCTGGGACCACCTGTTCGGCACCTGGCGGGGCGAGGCCGACCAGACCCTGGTCATCGGCGTCGACACGGCCTACCGGCAGGGATTCTGGGTCATCCCGGACCTGGCCCGAGACTACTGGCACTTCTGGACCGGCTGGTTCCAGCGCCACGCTTGAGCCGGCCGCCGCATTGACGCCCATCGACGCCTCGCCCATGCAAGGTGGCGACGGAGTCACCTCGGGTGGGATCGATGCGCGTCCTCGGCTTCATGACCGGCACCTCGCTCGACGCGGTCGACATGGCCGTGATCGAGACCGACGGCGAGGCCCTTCTGGGCCTGGGCCCGGCCGGTGAGAAGACGCTGGATCCCGGCGTCCGCGCGCTGATCGAAGAGGCCACGGCCGCGGCCCTGGCCTGGCCGACGGGCGCAGCCGAGCCGGAGATTTTCAGCCGCGCCGCCGCCGCCATCGCCGCCGAGCATGTGGCGGCGGGCGAGGCCTTTATGATCCGCCACCGGCTCCTGCCCGAGGATCTCGACCTCATCGGGGTGCATGGCCAGACCGTGCTGCACGAGCCGCCCGCACCGGGCCGCGCCGCCGGCCGCACCGTACAGCTGATCGACGCCGGCGCGGTGGCGCGCGGCCTCGGCGTGGCGACGGCCTACGACTTTCGCGCCGACGACCTGGCGGCGGGCGGGCAGGGGGCGCCGCTGGCGGCGGTCTATCACGCGGCCCTGGCGCGCTATTCGCAGCTGTCGTCGCCGACGGCGGTGCTCAATCTGGGCGGGGTCGGCAACGTGACCCTGATCGGCTCAAGCGGCGAGATCGAGGCCTTCGACACCGGCCCGGCCAACGGCATGATCGACTTGCTGCTCCAGGCGCGCGGCGACGCCCGCTACGACGCCGAGGGCGCGCTGGCGCGGGCGGGGCAGGCGGATGAGACCATCCTGGCCGCCTATCTCGCCCACCCCTATTTCAGCCGCACCGGCGCGAAATCGCTCGATCGCTTCGACTTCTCGCTGGATCCGGTCGCCGGCCTCACGCTGGAGGACGCCGCCGCCACCCTGACCGCCTTCGCCGCCGAGGCGGTCGCGCGCGGGGTGAAGACCGCGTCGGAAATCCCCCTGCGCCTGGTGGTCACCGGCGGCGGCCGGCGCAACCCCGCCCTGATGGACGCCATCCGCCAGCGGCTGGCCTTGCCGGTGCTCGCCGCCGAGGAGGTGCACTGGCGCGGCGACTCGATCGAGGCCGAAGCTTTCGCCTACCTCGCCGCCCGCTGCCTGATGGGCCTGCCGATCTCGTTCCCCGCGACGACGGGCGTCCCGGAGCCGATGACCGGCGGGCGGATTGCGCAAATCTGAAACCTCTCCCAGAGGGAGAGATGTGTTATGCGACCTGCCGCTGCGGCGTGACTGTGGCCGCTGGCCTCGCCCCACCGGGCCTCGAGGCGTCGGACAGCCGCTTCACCGCTTCCTCGGGCAGTTTCAGCTCGAAGGCGGGCAGGTAGTCCTGCAGCTGTTCCAGGGTGCGCGGGCCGGCGATGACGCAGGTGACGCCGCGCCGGGTCAGGCACCAGGCGGTGGCGACGGCGCTGGGCGTGGCCCCGACCTCGGCCGCGACCTGCTCGACCGCCTCGACGATCTCGAAATTGCGGTCGGTCAGCACCATGGCGGCCATGCCCGGACGGCCGCGACGGCCATAGCGGGTGTCGGGCGCGGGCGCCTGGCCGCGCTGGTACTTGCCGGAGAGGATGCCGCCGCCCAGCGGGCTGTAGATCAGCGTGCCGAGGCCATGGCGTTCGGCGGTCGGCAGCACGTCGGCCTCGATGTCGCGGGCGATCAGCGAATAGCGCGGCTGCAGGCTGGTCAGCGGCACGCCGTTGTTCTTCTCGGCGGCCCATTGCGCCTCGACCATCTGGCTGCCGGTGAAGTTGGAGCAGCCGATATAGCGCACCTTTCCGGCCCGCACGAAGCCGGCCAGAGTGTCCATGGACTCCTCGATCGGCGTGTCGGCGTCGTAGTGGTGCATCTGGTAGAGGTCGACATAGTCGGTGCCGAGCCGCTTCAGGCTGGCGTCCAGCGCCCGGGTCAGGTGCAGGCGCGACAGGCCCTGGTCATTGGGACCGGGCCCTTGCGCGCCCCGCGCCTTGGTGGCGATCACCACCTTGTCGCGCTTGCCGGCGACGGCGCGGCCGACCACGCCTTCGGATTCGCCGCCGGTATAGACATTGGCGGTGTCGATGAAGTTGTTCCCGGCGTCGAGGAAGGCGTCGATGATCCGCCGCCCCTCGGCCTCGCTGGCCGGCGCGGTCTCGGATGTGCCGAAATTCATCGCGCCCAGACAGGCGCGGCTGACCCTGAGGCCCGAACGGCCAAGCGTGACATAGTCCATGGGTGCGTTTCCTCCGCGGTTTAAGGCCCCCGCGCGAGGGCATTTTCGCATGCCGAGAGCGGCGCGGCCAGACACCGCGCCTTGCACAGCTTCAGTTTGGTTGTGATTGCAATGATAGCGATATCGGCCTATTTAGCTAGGCATGGGTCAGATACTCATCCGCAACGTCGACGACGCCGTCCTTGAAGCCTTGCGTCGACGCGCCGGCGCTCGTGGTCGCTCAGTCGAGGAAGAGGCGCGGCGTGCGCTCGCAGCCTCGGTAGGCCTCACGAGGACGGAGGCGCTGGCTCGTCTGGATGACGCCCGTCGCCGGATTGGCCGCTTGAGTGGCCCGACCTCGCTGGACGACCTTCGGCGCGACCGTGCTCGCGACAATTGAAGCGGGTTCGTCTTGGCCGTAATCGTTGACGCCAGCGTCGCGCTCAAATGGGTGATCGAGGAGGACGGTTCAGCTGCGGCTCGCGCCTTGATCGAGGACGAGGAACTCGTCGCGCCCGATTTGATCTTCATCGAATGCGCCAACGCGCTTTGGGCGAAGGTCCGCCGCAAGCAGATCGCTCGATCGGACGCGATGGCCGCATTTGCGGCGATCGAGGCGGCCCCGATCTCGAGCGTTGCCGGCCGAACTCATGCCGCCAGCGCCCAGGCCATCGCGTTTGAACTCGAACAGACCGCCTACGACAGTCTCTATCTGGCCGTTGCGTTGGCGGAGCGAGCTAAACTGGTCACCGCCGATGAGGTCTTCGCCCGCGCGGCCCTCGCCCATCCCGTCTATCGAGACTCGGTCAGGCTGCTCTAGGCCCTAAGCCGGATCGGCCGCCAGGCGCTTGTCGAGGTAGTTGGCCACGTGGCTTTCGACGTCGGGCAGGTTGTGGCCCCAGAAGTGGTCGGCGCCTTCGATGACGTCGTAGTCGATGACGATGCCCTTCTGCGTGCGCAGCTTGGTGACCACGCGCTCGACCTCGGTCGGCGGCACCACGGTGTCGGCCGAGCCGTGCAGGAAGAGGCCGGAGGCCGGGCAGGGGGCCAGGAAGCTGAAATCATAGGCGTTGGTCGGCGGCGAGACCGAGATGAAGCCGTCCGTCTCCGGCCGCCGCATCAAGAGTTGCATGCCGATATAGGCGCCGAAGCTGTAGCCGGCGACCCAGGTCTGCGAGGCGGCGGGATTGGTGGTCTGCAGCCAGTCCAGCGCGGTGGCCGCATCGGCCAGCTCGCCGATGCCGGCGTCGAACTCGCCCTGGCTGCGGCCGACCCCGCGC
>DASYAQ010000439.1:0-6050 GCA_036501225.1 Caulobacteraceae bacterium
CGCCTCGGCGGGGCGGAAATCGCCCGCACCGAGAGCTATCACGAGGGCCGCGTGCCGCGTCACACGCTGCGCGCCGACATCGACTACGGTTTTGCCGAAGCCAAGACCACCTACGGCATCATCGGCGTGAAGACCTGGATCTTCAAAGGCGAGGTGCTGGAACACGATCCCATGGCCCAGGACAAGCGCCTGGCCACCGAATCCGGACCGGCCGGCGAGGGCGGGGGCCGTGACCGCGCCGATCGTGGTGAGCGTCCCGGCCGTCGCGACAGAGCCGCGTAAGAGAGCGTCATGCTGCAACCCAAGAAAACCAAGTACCGCAAGCAGTTCAAGGGCCGCATCCACGGCCTGACCAAGGGCGGCGCGTCGTTGAATTTCGGCTCGTTCGGCCTGAAGGCGCTCGAGCCCGAGCGGATCACCGCGCGCCAGATCGAGGCCGCCCGCCGCGCCATCACCCGCCAGATGAAGCGTCAGGGCCGGGTCTGGATCCGCATCTTCCCGGACCTGCCGGTGTCCGACAAGCCGGCCGAAGTCCGCATGGGCAAGGGCAAGGGCGCGATCGAATACTGGGCCGCGCGCGTCGCGCCGGGCCGGATCATGTTCGAGGTCGACGGCGTGCCGGACGCGACCGCCCGCGAGGCGCTGAAGCTCGGCGCCGCCAAGCTGCCGATCAAGACCCGCGTCGTCACCCGCATCGACGCCGCGGCGGTGGAGCACGCCTGAGATGAAGATCGACGACGTCCGCCTGCTCACCCCGGATCAACTGGCCGATGAGTTGCTGAACCTGAAGAAGGAGCAGTTCAACCTGCGCTTCCAGGCCGCGACCGGCCAGATCGAGAAGACCCACCGGGTGGGTGAAATCCGCAAAGACATCGCGCGCATCAAGACGGTGCTGCGCGCCAAGACGCCCGCCGCCTAGAGGATCGCCGATATGCCAAAACGAATTCTCGAAGGGGTGGTCACCTCCGACAAGGGCGACAAGTCCATCACCGTCCGCGTCGAGCGCACCTTTCTGCATCCGGTGATGAAGAAGACCGTGCGCCGCTCGAAGAAGTATCACGCCCACGACGAGGCCAACGCCTACAAGACCGGCGAGACCGCCCGCATCGTCGAGTGCGCGCCCAAGTCGAAGACCAAGACCTGGGAAGCCCTGCCCAAGGAAGGCGCTGCGTCATGATCCAGATGCAGACCAACCTTGAGGTGGCCGACAATTCCGGCGCCAAGCGCGTCATGTGCATCAAGGTGCTCGGCGGCGCCGGCCGCCGCTATGCCGGCGTCGGCGACGTGATCGTGGTCTCCGTCAAGGAAGCCATTCCGCGCGGCCGCGTGAAAAAGGGCGACGTCCTGCGCGCCATCGTCGTGCGCACCGCCCAGGGCATCAAGCGCAAGGACGGCTCGCTGATCCGATTCGACCGCTCGGCGGCGGTGATCGTCAACAAGCAGAACGAGCCGGTCGGCACCCGCATCTTCGGGCCCGTGCCGCGCGAACTGCGCGCCAAGAACCACATGAAGATCATCTCGCTCGCCCCGGAGGTGCTCTGATGGCGGCCAAGATCAAGTCAGGCGACCGCGTCGTGGTGCTGGCCGGCAAGGACAAGGGCCGTCAGGGCCAGGTTCTCAGCGTCCTGCCCAAGGAAGATCGCCTGTTCGTCTCGGGCATCAACATGGTCAAGCGGCACACCCGGCCCAGTCAGGGCGATCCGCAGGGTGGCATCAAGCACAAGGAAGCGGCTTTGCACGTCTCCAACGTCGCCATGGTGGATCCCAAAACCGGCGAGCCGACCCGTGTCGGCTTTCGTATCGAGAATGGCAAGAAGGTCCGGGTGGCCAAGAAATCCGGCGAGGTCATAGATGGCTGAGCAAGCTTACGAACCGCGGCTGAAATCCGATTATCGCGAACGCATCCGCGGCGCGATGAGGGAGAAGTTCGCCTATTCCAACGACATGCAGATCCCGCGCCTCGACAAGATCGTGGTCAATATGGGTATCGGCGAAGCGGTGGCGGACTCCAAGAAGGTGGCCGCGGCCATGAAGGATCTGGGCGCCATCACCGGCCAGAAGCCGATGCCGACCAAGGCGCGCAACTCCATCGCCGGCTTCAAGCTGCGCGAAGGCATGGTGATCGGCGCCAAGGTCACCTTGCGCAAGGACCGCATGTTCGAGTTTCTCGATCGGCTGATCACCGTGGCCCTGCCGCGCGTGAAGGACTTCCGCGGCCTTAAACCCACCTCGTTCGACGGCAATGGCAACTATGCGCTCGGCCTGCGCGAACACATCGTGTTTCCCGAGATCAACTACGACGAGATCGATCAGATGTGGGGCATGGACGTCATCGTCTGCACCACCGCGAGTACTGACGACGAGGCGCGTGCGTTGCTTACCGAATTCCAATTCCCGTTCGTGACCAACTGAGCGGGGTGAAGGACCAACATGGCTAAGAAGAGCACTGTCAACCGCAACGAAATGGTCAAGCGCCTGATCAAACAGGTGCAGCCGAAGCGCGACGCGCTGAAGGCGATCGCCAACGATCAGAATCTTCCGCTGGAAGATCGCTTCGCCGCGCGCCTGAAGCTGGCCGAATTGCCGCGCAATTCGTCGCCGACCCGCTATCGCAACCGCTGCCAGGTCACGGGCCGTCCGCGCGCCTTCTACCGCAAGCTGAAGATGAGCCGGATCGCGCTGCGCGAACTGGGTTCGGCCGGGCTGATCCCCGGTCTTGTGAAGTCGAGCTGGTGAGGGGGATCTGATGGCTGTCAACGATCCCATCGGCGACATGATCGCCCGCATCCGCAACGCCGCGATGCGCAAACGCTCCAAGTGCTCGACGCCGGCCTCGAAGCTGCGCCAGCACGTGCTCGACGTGCTCGAGGACGAAGGCTACATCCGCGGCTATTCGCTGGTCGAAAAGCCCGGCGAATTCCCCGAGTTCGAGATCGAGCTGAAGTATTTCGACGGCGAGCCGGTGATCGCCGAGATCGCCCGGGTGTCCAAGCCCGGCCGCCGGGTCTATTCCTCGATCCGCGACCTGAAGCCGATCAAGAACGGCCTTGGCATCTCGATCCTGTCGACGCCCAAGGGCGTCATGTCGGACAACGCCGCCCGCGACGCCAATGTCGGCGGCGAAGTCCTCCTGCGCGTGTACTAGAGCCATGTCCCGCATCGGCAAAAAGCCTGTCGTCATCCCTTCGGGCGTCACCGTGACGCTCGACGGCCAGACCGTGTCGGTCAAGGGGCCCAAGGGCGAGCTCGCCTGGACGGTCATCGACGACATCGAGGTGACCCAGAAGGACGGCGCGCTGCATTTCACGCCGCGCGACGAGTCCGCCAGGGCGCGCGCCATGTGGGGCCTGTCGCGTTCGCTGGTCGACAACATGGTCCATGGCGTCACCCAGGGCTATGAGACCACGCTGGAGCTGGTCGGGGTCGGCTATCGCGCCGCCATGAAGGGGGTGAACCTCTCCATGCAGCTCGGCTTCTCGCACGACGTCGACATCCCGCCGCCGAGCGGCGTCGCCTTTGCGGTGCCGCGGCAGACCGAAATCAGGATCAGCGGCATCGACAAGCAATTGGTCGGCGAGACCGCCGCCCGTATCCGCCGCATCCGGCCGCCCGAACCCTATAAGGGCAAGGGCGTGCGCTATGCCGGCGAGGCTGTCCGCCGCAAAGAAGGCAAGAAGAAATAGTCATGGCGGTTTCCAAGCAACTCACGCCGATCGAGCGGCGCGCCCGGCGCAACCGCACGCGGCTGAAGTCCCTGGCCGGCGGTCGTCCGCGCCTGTCGGTCTTCCGCTCGGCGAAGAACATCTACGCCCAGATCATCGACGACGCCGGCGGCGTGACCCTGGCGCACGCCTCGTCGCTGGAAGGCGGCAAGGAACGCTCCAAGGGCGCCGACAAGGACGCCGCCGCCCGGGTGGGCAAGCTGCTGGCCGAGCGCGCCATGGGCAAGGGCGTCAAGGACGTCGTGTTCGACCGCGGCGGCTATCTCTATCACGGCCGGGTCAAGGCGCTGGCGGATGCCGCGCGTGAAGCCGGCCTGAACTTCTAGGAAGCGAGCAAGCATGGCCAGAGGCGACCAACAGCGCGGCGGCGGCGATCGCAGGGACCGGCGCAACACCAACGACGATCGCGCCGAAAGCGACATCGTCGAGAAGCTGGTGCACATCAACCGCGTCGCGGCGACGGTGAAGGGCGGGCGCAGGTTCTCCTTCGCCGCCCTGATGGTGGTCGGCGACCAGAAGGGCCGTGTCGGCTTCGGTCACGGCAAGGCGCGCGAAGTGCCGGAAGCCATCCGCAAGGCGACCGAAGAGGCCAAGAAGTCGATGGTCCGCGTCCCCTTGCGCGAAAGCCGCACCCTGCACCACGACGGCGCCGGCCGGCACGGCGCCGGCAAGGTGATGCTGCGCTCGGCGCCGCCGGGCACCGGCGTCATCGCCGGCGGTCCGATGCGGGCCGTGCTGGAGACGCTCGGCGTGCAGGACGTCGTCGCCAAGTCGATAGGTTCGTCCAATCCTTACAACATGATCCGCGCGACTTTTGATGCGCTGAAGCAACAGGCTTCGCCGCGCCAGGTCGCCTCCAAGCGCGGCAAGAAAGCCTCCGACATCCTGGGCCGCCGCGCCGACGGCGCCTCCGCCGACGTGGCGCTGGAAGGCTAGGGACCAGACCGATGGCCGATAAGAAAACCGTCACCGTCCGCCAGACGGCGAGCCCGATCCGGCGCAAGGCCGATCAGCGCGCCACGCTGGTGGGCTTGAAGCTGAACCGTGTCGGCCGCGTCTCGACGCTGACCGACACCCCGTCCGTCCGCGGCATGATCGCCAAGGTCGCCCATATGGTGCGCGTGGAAGAGGGCTGACCCTGATGACCAAGCTGAACGAGATCCGCGACAATCCCGGCGCGCACACCAAGCGCATGCGGGTGGGCCGCGGCCCCGGCTCCGGCAAGGGCAAGACCTCCGGCCGCGGCGTCAAGGGCCAGAAGTCCCGCTCCGGCGTCGCCCTGAACGGCTTCGAGGGCGGCCAGATGCCGCTGCACATGCGCATGCCCAAGCGCGGGTTCAACAACCCGTTCGCCAAGAAGCTGGTCGAGGTCAATCTGTGGCGCATCGCCGACGCGATCGCGGCCGGCAGGCTCGACGCCAAGAAGACCGTGGACGCCGAGGCGCTCAAGGCCGCCGGCGTCATCCGCCGCGCCCGCGACGGCGTGCGGCTGCTGGGCGAGGGCGAAATGAAGACCAAACTGGTCCTCACCGTCCATTCGGCCTCGGCCTCGGCCAAGGCGGCGATCGAGAAGGCCGGCGGCGAGATCACCGAGACCCGGCCCGTGCGCGCGGCCAAAGCCGAAGCCGAGGCTTGAGCGAAACGACGGCTCGCTATCTTTTAGGGCGTCACCTATGTGTGAGTCCGGTCTAGTCTAGAGCACGCCATGGCTTCAGCCGCAGAACAGCTTGCCGCCAACATGAACTTCGAGGCCTTTCAAAAGGCCACGGAGCTGCATAAACGGCTGTGGTTCACCCTCTTCGCGCTGATCGTCTATCGACTGGGCACCTATATCGCCATTCCCGGCGTCGACATGGCCGCCTTCGCCAAGGCGTTCGAGGGCCAGTCCAAGGGCATCCTTGGCATGTTCGACATGTTCTCGGGCGGGGCGGTCGCGCGCATGGCGATCTTCTCGCTGAACGTGATGCCGTACATCTCGGCCTCGATCATCGTGCAGATCCTTGGCACGGTTTACACGCCCTGGGAGAAGCTCCGGAAGGAAGGCGGCGAGGCCGGGCGCAAGACGCTCAACCAGTACACCCGCTACCTGACCGTCATCCTGGCCATCTTCCAGTCGTTCGGCATCGCCATCGGCCTGTCCAACAGCCAGGGCATCGTCGACACGCCGGGTGTCTTCTTCATCCTGACCACCGTCACCACCCTGACCACCGGCACGCTGTTTCTGATGTGGCTGGGCGAGCAGATCACCGCCCGCGGGGTCGGCAACGGGGTCTCGCTGATCATCATGGCCGGCATCGTGGCCAGGGTGGTTCCGGCCGCCGGCCAGCT
>DASYAQ010000440.1:0-1950 GCA_036501225.1 Caulobacteraceae bacterium
GGCAGCTCGCTGACCGTCTGGGCCAGGGCGCCGGACGCGAACAGAAAGGCCAGCGCCGCGCCGGCGCACAGGCTCGACCTGACCGTCCCAATCCGCGCCCGCCCGCCGCCGCCCATCAGACGATACTTCCCCTACTGGACACGGCGAATGGGCCGGGCTGACTGTCTTATCCGCCTAGAGCGGGTTGAGGAAAAGTGCGAAGCGGTTTTCCGCCCGCAAACCCGCTCTAACTCTTGGGAATCGATCACGTTTATGACTTTGGATTGACTCAATCCAAAGTCATCGTGATCTAGCCGTCCTCGGTATAGCAAAGCAAGGTGAAGCCGGACAAAAGCGCCACGACCGGCGGTGTCCAGGCCGCGGCGAAGGGTGGGATGGCGTTGGCCTCGCCCAGGGCGCTGCAGAACTGGTTGAAAAAGAACAGCGCAAAGCCGAGCGCCACGCCGGCGCCGGCCAGGGTGGCGACGCCGCCAAGCCGAATCAGCCTGAGCGAAAACGCCGCGGCCAGGATCGACATGGCCGCGAACAGCAGCGGCGTCGCCAGCAGCTCCTGCAGCTGCAGCCGATAGCCGGTGGCGGAGAACCCCGCCCGTTCGGTGCGCGCGATGGCTCCCCACAGCGACCAGAAGGGCACCGCCTTTGGCGAGGCGTAGCGCTCCAGCGCGTTGCGCCCATCCAGTGACGAGGGGATGGACAGGGTGTCGTAGCGCAGCGCCTCGGCGCCCGGCGTCGCCTCGCGCGCCCCGGTCAGCAGCCAATGACCGGGCATCAGCCAGGCCTGGGTCGCCTCGACGCGGCGAGAAAACTGCGCCGCGCCCTGGGCGCCGACGGTGGAGATGAACAGCGAGACGCCGCGCAGGCGCAGCATGCCGTGGTCGTCGTCGCCGGCGCGGGCGCGGATGACGATCCGGGTCTGAGCGTCGCCCTGGCGCAGCCAGATGTCCTTCAGACCCTGAGACTGCACGCCTTCGAGCAGCGCGTTTCGCTCGCGCTCGAACTGCGCGTTCATGGTCGAGGCCAGGGGGTTTAGCACGCCCACCGTCACCATCCCGATCGCGAAGGCCGCGCCAGCGGCCGGCAGGATGAACCGCCAGGCCGAGACCCCGGCCGCGCGCATGGCGATCAGTTCGCTCTTGCGGTTCAGGTCGACGAAGGCCCCGAGCACGCCGAACAGGAAGGCGAACGGCAAGAGCACCAGGATCACTGACGGCACATTCAGCGCCGTCAGCCTCAGGACCTCGTTGTAGCCGACGTCGACGCGGTTGCCGACGGTGCGCGACAGCTCGACGAAGTCGACCAGCGCCACCACCGTGGTCAGGATGGCCAGCGCCGCCAGCACCGCCAGCAGGGTGTAGCCCATCACGTAGGTTTCGATGCGGGTGAGCCTCAGCCTCATTCGGCGGGGCTCGGCATCAGGCTGGACCCGGTCAGGGGCGCCATGGGAATGAAACGGCTGACCGGCTGGCGGAACAGCTGCCGCCAGGCCCAGAACCCCGCCGCCAGCGGGATGGCGTACTGCAGGATATTGGCCCAGGCCGCGGTGTCGCAGAGCGCCTGGGCGGCGACGCCGAGAATCCGCGCCAGTCCCGCCGCCGCGCCGACGGCGACGATGCGCCGGGCATAGCCCAGGCGGCTGAACGGCCCGCCGATGACGGCTGCCAGGGCCATGGCCATGAAGGCGATGGTATAGAGCGGCGTGGCCAGCCGGGCATTGGCCTCGGCCAGCATCTTCGCCCGGTTGTCGCGCTCCCAGGCCTGGGTCAGGTCCGGATAGAGCAGTTCGTGCAGGTAGCGGTCCGGCACCTTGTAGGTGACCGCGTCCTTGGCGGACATAAAGTCCGACAGATCAAAGGTGTACTCGTCGAACTTGAGGTAGTTCAATACGCCGGTCTTGGAGAATTCCTGGCTGGAGCCGTTGCGCATGGTCAGCACCGGCGCGCCGTTGCGCTT
>DASYAQ010000441.1:0-7760 GCA_036501225.1 Caulobacteraceae bacterium
CCGCCGCCCCAGGGTCCGCCCCAGAACGGGTCGCCCCAGCCCAGGCCGCGCCGATAATAGCGCCAGCCGAAGCCGAACCCGTAGCCATAGGGGCCGAAGGGATCGATGTTGAAAGCCTCGGTGCGCTTGTCGGTCTGCCGCTGGGCGGTCTCGAACCAGTCGAAACCCTGGTTCACCGTCAATTCGGCGGCGCGGTGCACCAGATAGGTCTCGACCGTGGCGCGCGAGGTCAGCGTATTGCCCTTGAAGCTGACCCGCCAGCGGTCGTCTTCCAGCTTGATCTCGCTATAGCCGCCGGACTGGGCGTTTCCGGCCGCGAGCGGCTGGTAGGGGGTGGCGGTCTCGCAGGCCGCCAGCGCCCCGCCGAGCGCGACCGTCGCGGCCAGGGCCAGGATCCATCTCTTCATGGCGACGCCTCCTTCGCCCAAAGGCGTCTCCCGCGCCTGCGCGGACCGGCGCCCCCGGTCGTACCGAGCTTTAGTGTGGAGTGTAGCTCTTGATCAGCGCCCAGACCACACCGCCGCCCGAGCCCAGCAGCAGGATCAGGGTGGCGATCACCTGGATGCCGAAGCCCAGGCTGCGCGACGCGGCCTCCTTGGAATAGGCGGTGGTGTAGATCACCCGACCGACAATCCAGATCACGCCGAGCGCCGCGGCGATCCAGTCGCCGCCGGTATAGATGGAGAAGAGCCACAGCGACGGCAAAAAGACGATCAGGCCCTCCAGCGTATTGGCCTGGACCCGGAAGATCCGCTCGAACTCGGGGTTGCCGGTGGTGGCCGGCGCGGCGACGCCGAGGCGGCCGCGGGCGGCGCCGACCCGCTGGCCCTGCCAGAGGTAGACCATCAGGGAAAGCACGGTGATCAGGGCGACAGGCAGGTGCATGGTTTTCTCCCAGTTCTCGCGAGCGGTCTAAGCGCCGCCGTGGGCGATACCTCGCATGTGTCGCCGCTTACCGTGAAGCTGTAAATTGCCGACCGGCCGGGGAAGGCGCTTCAGCGCGCCGCCGCGCCCAGTTCGCGCAGGGCGGCCGCGGCGATGGTCAGCTTGGCGAAGCTCCAGCCCTGGCCCGGGGCCTCGACGCTGGCCAGGACGGTCTCGCAGGCCCGGGCGGTGTCGGCGTGCAGGGCGGCCCAGCCGCGCACCACCGACCGGGCGCCGGCCGCCGTCTCGGCCGCCTGCGGGGTTCCGGCGAACTCGATGATGGCGTGGGTCAGCGCGGTCTGCTCGGCCACCAGGTCCTCGATCAGCCGGCGCACCGCCAGCCGCTCGAACGCGTCCGCCGCCTTCAGCGAGCCGGCCCCGGCGCGCAGCCGGTCGAAGCCGAAGAGCGCCCCGGCCTGGTGATAGACCAGGGCGGCGGACTGGATCGGCCAGTCCGCGGTCTTGGCCAGGTCGGCGAGGTCGCAGGCGGTGGTCAGCAGGCTGAGAACGGCCAGGTTGGCGGCGATGTCGTTCGGCGCGCCGCCGCGGCGAAACGCCCGGATCCGCCGCGCGACGATCTTCTGTTCGAAGGGCGACAGGATGGCCGGCCCGGCGCTGCGCAGCTGGTCCATGGCCGGCTGATAGGCCTCGATCAGGGTGTCGACCGGCACGCCGGCGCCGGCGACGTCGGCCTTGGGCCGGCTCTCGGAGGGCGCCGACAGGCCCTTCTGCCCGGCGCGGCGGGCCAGCCAGTAGGTCTGGGCGCGCAATATGGTCGAAAGCTCGGCATAGAGGGCCGTCTGCGCCTCGGCTGGAATCTGGCCGTCGAGGGCCGCGATCGCGCGCCAGCTGTCGTCGAAGCGCAGGGTCTGCTTGGCCGCGGCGAAGCCCACCACCAGCGCCGAGGTGTCGCAAGCGGCCGCGGCCATCAGCCGGCGCGGAAAGGTCGGGCCGCACAGATTGACGATGTCGTTGGATAGCATCGTGGCGATGATCTCCCGGCGCAGCCGGTGGCGGCGCATCTCGCGCCTGAACACCTTGAGCCCGTCGGGGAAATAGGCCTCCAGCGTCGCGAAGAAATAGGCGTCGTCGGGGCCCGCGCCGGCGATCGCCGATTCCGACAGATCGAGCTTGCCATAGGCCAGCAGGACGGACAGCTCCGGACGGGTGAGGCCCAGCCCGGCCTGGCGCAGGGCGGCGACCGCGGCCGGATCGGGCAGGCCCTCGAGCGCGCGGTCGAGCCGGTCTTCCCGCTCCAGCGCGGCCATGAAGCCGGCATGGGCGTCCAGGTCGGCGGCGGCGCTGCGCTGCATCAGGCTGAGCGCCAGGGTCTGGTCAATATTGTCCGCGAGCACGTGGTCGGCGACCTCGTCGGTCATGGATTGCAGCAGCCGGTCGCGGCCGGGCCGGTCGATCTCGCCCCTGGCCTCGGCCATGCCGGTGAGGATCTTGATGTTCACCTCATGGTCGGAGGTGTCGACCCCGGCGGAATTGTCGATGGCGTCGGTGTCGATCCGCCCGCCGGCGCGCGCGAAGGCGATCCGCCCGGCCTGGGTGACGCCCAGATTGGCGCCCTCGCCGACCACCTGGACCCGCAGCTCGTCGGCGTCGACGCGGATCGGGTCATTGGCCTTGTCGCCGACGTCGAGCTGGCTCTCGGCCTTGGCCTTCACATAGGTGCCGACCCCGCCCAGATAGAGCAGTTCGGCCTTTGCCTTGAGGATGGCGTTGATCAGCTCGGCGGGGGTCAGCGCATCGACGTGCAGGTCGAGCAGGGCCTTGATCTCCGGGCTCAGCGCCACCGACTTCAGCGTGCGCGAAAAGACCCCGCCGCCGCCTGAGATCAGGCCGGCGTCGTAGTCGGCCCATGACGAGCGCGGCAGGTCGAACAGCCGCCGGCGCTCGGCGAAGGACCTGGCCGGGTCCGGATCGGGATCGATGAAGACGTCGCGATGGTCGAAGGCGGCGACCAGCCGGATCTTTCGCGACAGCAGCATGCCGTTGCCGAACACGTCGCCGGACATGTCGCCGACCCCGATGACGCTGAACGGCTCGGTCTGGATGTCCTTGCCCAGTTCGCGGAAGTGGCGCTTGACCGCCTCCCAGGCGCCGCGGGCGGTGATGCCCATGGCCTTGTGGTCATAGCCGGCCGAGCCGCCGGAGGCGAAGGCGTCGCCCAGCCAGAAGCCGTAGTCCTCGGCGATGCCGTTGGCGATGTCGGAAAAGCTGGCCGTGCCCTTGTCGGCGGCGACCACCAGATAGGGGTCGTCATCGTCCAGCACCACGACGCCCTCGGGGTGGATGACGCGGCCGTCGGCGGCCAGGTTGTCGGTCAGGTCCAGCAGGCCCGACAGGAAGGTCGTATAGGCGCGCACGGCCTCGGCGCGGATGGCGTCGGGCGAGCCGCCGCGCGGCAGGCGCTTGGGATAGAAGCCGCCCTTCGAGCCCACGGGCACGATGACGGCGTTCTTGACGTTCTGCGCCTTGACCAGGCCCAGCACCTCGGTGCGGAAGTCGTCGCGGCGGTCCGACCAGCGGATGCCGCCGCGCGCCACCGGTCCGAAGCGCAGATGCACGCCCTCGACATGGGTCGCCAGCACGAAGATCTCGCGGAACGGCCTGGGCTGCGGCAGGTCGTCGAGCTGCCGTGAGGCGATCTTGAAGCTGATATAGGGCTTGGGCTGCCCGGCCGCGTCGAGCTGGAAATAGTTGGTCCGCGTCGAGGCCTGGACCAGGGCGGCGAGGCGCCGGAGCACCCGGTCGGCGTCGAGGCTCTCCACTGCCTGCAACGCCTCGCCGATCCTGGCGCAGAGGTCGTCGGACGCGGTCTGGCGCGCGGCCGGGCCGGTCTTCAGCGCCGGGTCGAAACGGGCGTGGAACAGCTCGAGGATCAGCCGGGTGACCTCCGGATGGTCGCTCAACGCCGCCTGTTGCACCACCTCGCTGGGCTCGAGCCCCGACTGCTGGCGATAGCGCGCCAGCGCGCGCACCAGGGCCGCCTCGCGCCAGGAAACGCCAAGCTCGACCACCAGCCGGTTGAAGCCGTCATTCTCGGCCCGCCCTTCCCAGACGGCGATGAAGGTTTGCTCGAACGCCTGCTCGATCGACGCGAAATCGATGGTCTCGCCGCGGGCGTCGGCCAGGGTGAACTCGTGCGCCCAGACCTGGTCGGACGTCTCGCCGCCGCGTGGGATGGGGAAGCCCTCTTCGACCAGGGCCTTCAGCCCCATATTGTCCAGGATGGGCAGCACGTCGGCCAGGGCCGCGGACTCCTTCCAGCGATAGAGCTCGAAGCGGAAGCCATCGTCCGGATCGTCGGCATAGCGATAGGCGCGAATGGCGACCGGGCGATCGGGGCCCACCCGCTCCATCTCGATGATGTCGGGCACGGTCTCCGAGGCGTCGTAGAGGTCGCGATAGCCGGGCGGGAAGCCCGAGGCATAGCGGGCCATCAGGGCGCCGGCGCGATCGCGGGTCTCGGGCGTCTCGCGCAGCAGCGCTTCGAGCTTGGAGTCCCAGCTGCGCGCCGCCTCGGCGATGCGCGCCTCCAGGGCGTCGAGATCGGGGTCGAGATGGGCGCCCGGATCGACGCCGATGATGTAGTGGACGCGGGCCAGCGGCGCGTCGGAAAAGGTTGGATAGACCGCCGAGACCCGGCCGCGATAGGCTCGGGCCAATAGCGCGCCGACGCGGCCCGGCAGGCCGGCCTCATAGGACTCGCGTGGCAGATAGACGATCAGCGAGATGAAGCGGTCGAACGGGTCGCGCCGGGCGAACAGCTTCACCCGCGGCCGATCGTTCAGGTGCAGGACGCCGAGCGCGATGGGCAGAAGCTCGTCTTCGCCGATCTGGAAAAGCTCGTCGCGGGGATAGTTCTCCAGGATGTTGTGCAGCCGCCGGTCCGAGTGGCCGCCGGCCACCCGGCCGGAATTGGCCAGCACATAGGCGACCTTGCGCCTGAGCAGCGGAATGTCGTGGATGGGCTCGTCATAGGCCTCGGCCGCGAACAGGCCGACGAAGCGGATCTCGCCCATGGCGCGACCGTCGGGTCCATAGCGGCGCACCCCGACATAATCCATGTAGGCGCGGCGGTGGATGCGCGAGCGGAGGTTCGACTTGCCGACGATCAGCGGGGTGTCGCGGTCGAGCTGCTGGCGAAGCTGGGCCGAAAGCACGGCCGGCTCGCTGGAGCGGCGCAGCACGCCGCGGCTCTGGTCGCGCAGCACGCCCAGACTGCCCTCGGGCTGATAGAGCGGCTCCTCGGCCGCATAGCCGCCGGCCTTGGTGCGCGGATAGTCGTAGACCCGCGCGCCGAGGAAGATGAAATGGTCGTCGCGCAGCCAGCGCAGGAAGTCCTGGTATTCCTTCAGCTGATCGGCCGGCAGGTCCTTGGCGCGGGCGTCCAGCTCGCCGACGGCGCGCTTGGCCATGGCCAGCATGGCGCCGTGATCGCCGACCGCCAGCCGCACGTCGGCCAGGGTCGCGGCGAGGCCCTCGATAAGGGCGGCCGCCTGGTCCTCGCCCAGCGGGTCGAGAAAGACCTGGATCATCGATTCGGGCGCGGTCTTGCCGGTCTCCCGGCGGACGCCGGCCTTGTCGCGCGCGACCTCGATCACGGCGTGGAACATGGCCTGGATCGGAATGCGCCGCTCGGCGATCTCGCTCATGACGCTGTCGACCAGGAAGGGCCTGTCGCCCTGGACGATGTCCAGCCGGTCGCTGCGGCCGCCGCGCACGATGCGGATGGCCGGTTCGGCCGTCTCCCGCACGGCGAAGGTCCAGAAGTCGGCCAGGCCGGCGCCGAGGGCGGCGGCGTCCAGCTCGGGCAGCTCGTCGGCGACATAGTCTTCGGCCATCTGGCCGATGAACTCGGTCTGGACCGCGTCCGGCGCGCTCGCGACGAGCGCATCGGCGAAGGCCCGCGACAGGGTCGCGTCGAGCGGTGGCAGAGCGGAGGCGGCGGCTTTGGGGTCCGTCGAGGGCCGATCGTTCATGCGGGCGACCTTAACGGCGCTTTGTTGCGGATCAACCTCGGCCCGGAAAAGCGAACGCCGCCGGAGGAAACTCCATCCGGCGGCGCGGCTCTCGTCGCGGGGGGGAACGACGAGATGGCCTTCGCTGTAGGACGCGGATCGGTCGACCGCGCGTCCCTGTCCAAGAGAGGGGAAGCTCCGGACAGGTTGCAGATAGGTATTCCACGCGCGGCCGCTAGACCGCCGGTGATGATATTTTGTTACGAATGTGTAACCGCCGCGACCTTGGTCCGCGCCGGTCTGGGAATGGGCGGCGTGCGGCCGCTGCCGAGCGGTTCGCCGTCGCTGGACAACAGCACCGCAATCCAGTGGGTGCCGGCGAACTGGGCCAGGATCACCATGGCCACCACGGTCAGCGGGGTCGACAGGATCATCCCCGGTATGCCCCAGAGCACGCCCCAGAAGGCCAGGGCCAGCAGCACCACGACCGGGTCGATGTTCAGGCTCTTGCCCTGCATGCGCGGATAGACGATCGAGCCGACCACGAAGCCGATGGTCTGCAAGGCCACGACCATCACCACCGTGCGCCACCAGCCGTGGAACTGGACCAGCGCGAACAGGGTCGGCGCCGCCACTCCGACCAGGCCGCCGACGATCGGGATATAGCCGATGATGAAGATCAGGAAGGCCCAGAACAGCGCGTTGTCCAGGCCCAGCGCCGCCATCACCACCCACGAGCCGACGCCGATCATGGCGCAGGCCACGGTCTGCACCCACAGATAGCCCTCGACCCCGTTCCTGATGCGCAGGAAGACCACCGCGGCGCCGTGCCGCTCGCCCGCGTTGCGGAACAGGCTGACCGTCTTGCGCTCGAAGCCCTGCCGCGAGGCGAGCATGAAGCCCAGATAGATCATCACCAGGAAGGCGGACGCCGCGAACCCCTCCACCGCCTGGGCGACCCGGCCGATATAGACGGCCGGGTTGAGCTGCTGGATCAGCTGCGCGACGGTCGGCGGCACCCCGACCCCGAAGGCGCTGGCCAGCTTGGCGATCACCGCGTCCAGCTTCGGCGCGTAGCCGTAGAGTTCGCCGAGGAAACCGCCGGCGTTCGCGGCCACCACATAGGCTGCCGCACAGAACAGCACCACCGAGATGACGATGGCCAGCGGCATGGCGGCGATGGCCGGAAACCGCAGGCGCCGCCGCAGCACGCGCGCGAAGGAATCGATCATGATCATCAGGAAGAGCGCCAGGGCCAGCGGCGTCAGTATGGCGCTCAGCCAATAGACGGCGGCGCCGGTCACCACCACGGCGATCACCACCAGGGCATTCCGCGTCGTCGAACTTATGGCCGCTTGGTCCTGCTCCGCCATCCCAGGGGCTCCGACTTTCGGCCGCGACTGTCCGGGCCGCCGGCCCTCCCGTCAATGCCGAAGCGGGGCCGCACGGCCATGTCGGCGGCTCCTTGCGAGGATTTTAACGACCTGAACACGCAAATCGCGCCAGGATGGGGTTCGCGGCGACTCATCGGCCGCATCGGGGGCGCCCCATGAAAATCATCTACAATCTCGTCGCGGCCATCGCCATCCTGATGGGCTGCGTCTGGATCCTGCAGGGCCTGAACATCCTGCACGCCGGCGCCATGGCCGGCCACATCCAGTGGACCGGCTGGGGCGCCGTCCTCCTGGCGATCGGCTTCTTCCTGATCGTCTGGACCAACTTCCGCAAATCCAAGACCTGAGCAGAGGGCGGCTCAGTCGCCCTCCTCGGGCACGCCGCGGCGCAAGGCGGCGAGCAGGGCGGCCAACAGGCAGCCGGCAATGATGCCGGTGGTCAGGTCCCGCGCCAGGGTGAGGCCGAAGG
>DASYAQ010000442.1:0-1704 GCA_036501225.1 Caulobacteraceae bacterium
ATGGCAACCGCGGGGCGGACGGATGGACGAGAACGCAATCGGCGAAGCGATCCTGGGATGCGCGCCCATGATCCACCGATTTGCGGCGAAGCCGCTAGAGGATTACCGCAGAGGACGCAGAGGTTGCGCGGAGTTCGCGGAGCGAAGCGTCGCGTTCGACGATACCATCGTTGGCCGCTACGCAGCCGCTGGCCGCCGAATCTCTGCGTACCTCTGCGCAACCTCTGCGTCCTCTGCGGTAAACTAGGGCAGTCATGGAAACCGCGGGGCGGACGGATGGACGAGAACGCAATCGGCGAAGCGATCCTGGGATGCGCGCTCAAGGTCCACCGCGTTCTCGGGCCCGGTCTGCTCGAGAACGCCTACGAGACCTGCCTGGCGATCGAACTGCAAAAGGCGGGACTCAAGTTCACCCGGCAACCGGCGATGCCAGTCTTCTATGATGGCGAAAGGATCGAGCTCGGCTATCGCCTCGACCTCCTGGTCGAGAATCGCGTGGTGGTCGAGGTCAAGGCCATCGACAAGGTCGCTGACATCCATCGCGCGCAGCTACTCAGCTACCTCAAGCTCGGCGGATTTCGCCTTGGCTATCTGCTCAACTTCAACGCGGGCCTCATGAAAGACGGCATCATCCGCATGGTGCGTGGGCTCTGAGGGTTTGGCTGAACCGCGCTTTGCAGCATGGTGAAATGAGATAGAGCGGGAGATCGCCAGTGTTCAAGCGTGTGCTGATCGCCAACCGGGGCGAGATCGCGGTTCGGATTGCGCGGGCGGCGGCCGGGCTGGGGGTGGAGACGGTCGGCGTCTATGCGCCGGCCGATGCGCTGGGGCTGCATGTGCGGGCCGCGACGGGGTCGCATGCGCTCGCCGCCTCGGCCGATCCGGTGGCGGCCTATCTGGATGTCGCCGCCCTGGTCGCGGCGGCGGAGGCGGCCGGCTGCGACGGCGTGCATCCCGGCTACGGCTTCCTGTCGGAGAGCGCCGGCTTCGCGCGCGCCTGCCGCGACGCCGGCCTGACCTTCATCGGGCCCGGCGCCGAGGCGCTGGCCCTGTTCGGCGACAAGACCCGGGCCCGCGAACTGGCCAAGTCCCTGGACATACCGGTCGCGCCCGGCAGCGCGGCCCTGACCTCGGCCGACGACGCGGGAACGGCGGCCGAGGCGCTAGGCTATCCGGTGATGCTGAAGGCCGCGGCCGGCGGCGGCGGGCGGGGCATGCGCGCGGTCTCAGGCCCCGACGCGATGGCCGCCGCCTTCGCGCGCTGCCGCGGCGAAGCCCAGGCGGCGTTCGGCGACGGCGCGGTCTTTCTCGAAAAGCTGGTCGCGCGGCCGCGCCACATCGAGGTGCAGGTGCTGGCCGACGCCCACGGCGACATCGTCCATCTCTATGAGCGCGACTGTTCGGTGCAGCTCCGCAACCAGAAAGTAGTCGAGATCGCCCCGGCGCCCGGCCTCGACCCCGCCCTGCGCGCGCGCATCCTGGGCGACGCCCTCAAGCTGGCGCGCGCCGCGGGTTACGTGAACGCCGGCACGGTCGAATTCCTGGTCGATCCGCAAGCCGGCGAACACTATTTCATCGAGTGCAATCCGCGCATCCAGGTCGAGCACACGGTCACCGAACAGGTCACCGGCGTCGACCTGGTCGAGGCGCAGTTCCGCATCGCCGCCGGCGAGACCCTGGCGGCCCTGGGCCTGGGCGACCAGG
>DASYAQ010000443.1:0-1993 GCA_036501225.1 Caulobacteraceae bacterium
AGCCCGAGAACGCGATGCTCTATCACCGCATCGTCGAGGCGGCGTTCAGTGTCCTGGCCCCGGCCCTGGCCGCCATCATCGAGCGGGGCGCAGCGGAGGGTCTGTTCGACGTCGGCGACGCCCGCACGGCGGCCGACACCCTGCTCTGGCTCGGCAACGGCCGCCGCCCGATCGTCATGCAGGGCCTGACCCTGGCCGAAACCGACGTGGAGGCGGGCCTCGGCCTGATGCTGAACCGCATCCGCGCCGAGGAGGGGATCATCGGCCGCATCCTCGGCCTCGAGCCAGGCGGGGTCGACCTCATCGGGTCCGTCGACGACCTGCGCGCGATGGTCGTGGCCTGGAACGCGGACTGACCCGCGCGGCGACGCCGCGGCGGTGTTCGGCCCGCATCGACGGTCGCCGCCCGGGGCTCAGGCTTCCGCGGTCACTTTGCGGTACAAGTGCCAGGTGGCGTGCCCGAGCACGGGCATGACGAAGATCAGCCCGAAAAATGCGGGCGCCGATCCCAGGGCCAGGCTGCCGGCGACGATCAGCCCCCACAGGCTCATCGGCCCCGGGTTCGCGGCGACCGCGCGCACCGAGGTCATGATCGCCCGGCCGATCCCGACATCGCGGTCGAGCAGCAGCGGGAACGACACCACGCTTATCGCCAGCGCCAGCACGGCGAACAGGAAGCCGACGCCGACGCCGGCGACGATCATCGTCCAGCCCGCGCCCGTTGAGAACACATCATGTACGAAGGCGGCGACTGAGGCCGGCGAGGCCGGGCCGAGGGTCGCCCGGTAGATGCCGTAGGCCGCCGCCAGCCAGAGCAACAGGACCGCCAGCAGGATCAGGGCCAGCCCGAAGATGGAGCCCAAGGCCGGCGATCGAAGCACGCCAAAGGCGTCGGTCCAGGCGACGGGCGCGCCCCGCTCGTGGCGCCGGCTGATCTCGTACAGGCCAATCGCGGCGACCGGGCCGATGAGGGCGAACCCCGACGCGAGCGGAAACAGCAGCGGCAGCAGATCGTGGTTGAGGATCAGCTGCGCCAGGACGAGGCCGGCGAGGGGATAGACCAGGGCGATGAACACGACGTCGTCGCGCGTGGCGGCAAGATCGCCAAAGCCCTGCCGCAAGGCATCCCAAAGGTCGCGCGCGTCGATCCGTCGGATTGCCGGCGCCGTTCGATCGACATGGGCGCGCCGCTCCGCCACGACGGCGTGGCTGGCGTCCGAGAAGGCCCAACTGAACTGTTCCAGGGCCACTTCGAAGGGATTCCGGATGTGGTTTTCCGCCGACATGCTCAATCTCCCGCACTGACGGTTCTGGGGAGGGGCTGTCGCGGCGCTCCGGCCGATGATCGGCTGGCGGGTCCGACAGACCGCCCTACACGATGGGCGCAGGCTAGCACCGATCTGGCAACCTGTCGTGGGCAGTGGCCTGGAACGAGGCCTGACCGGCTAGTTGTCCAGGTGTTTCGACAGGTCGCTCAGCCGGTCCAGCCTGCGGCCCGGCAGCTCATCGGGCAGCTGGTCGCCGAAGTCCTCGGCGAAGAACCGCCCATAGCGACGAAGCGCGGCGGCTCGATCCGCCACGGTGTCGTCCAGGTCGAACAATATGGCGGCTGGCGGCATTTTCGCCCCTGGAGCGCTTCGGTCGACGCCCGGCATAGCAGAACGGCCCGATTCCGCGCCAGCCAGGGCCGAGGCCCGGTTTGATCGGCGAACCGTCGCCTCGCGATCATAGCCGCGTTGGTTGATCGGCGTTTTATCGGCGGATGATCAGATCGACGTCCTGTCTGCAAATCGCCGGCGGGTGCTCCTTAAGGTCCTGTTCGGCGCGGTCTTCTCCGCGTCGAGACGAGACCCAAGGAGACCATCATGTACGGCAAGACCCTTTTGACGGCCGTCGCCTTCATCGCGTTCGCCGGCAGCACGTTCGCGGCTCCCGTCGCATCCAATCCGGACCAGGTTTCGGTGGCCGTCGGCATCGGCGACCTCAACCTCGC
>DASYAQ010000444.1:0-5951 GCA_036501225.1 Caulobacteraceae bacterium
CCGGCGCGAGCTGGACGCGGCCATCCATGCGGCCGGCCAGCCGGCGGGGACGTCGCTGGCGATCACGGCTGGGGCGGTCTCGATCGCCGCCGGTTCGGCTCCGGCCCGGGGCGCCGATGTCTGGCTGGTGCGCTACGATCCTCGCGTGCAGTGGGTCGCCATCCGGCGCGGCGAGAACGGCGGCAAGACCCTGCCGCACCGCGACATCGTGCGCCAGTTCGTCCGTCTGGGCGGCTGGTTCGGCGCGGCGCGCCGCTTTCCCCTGCCAAGCGGCGGCGGCCCCGGCCTGAAGACCGCCATCCTGGTCCAGACCGCCGACGGCGGCCCGATCCTCGCCGCCGCCAAGCTTTAGACCGCCGCGCGCCGCGGGTTCTTACTTCGTTGCGCGCTGCAGCAGCTCGATCAACTCACTGGCTTTCTGGCGTTGTTCGCCGGCGTCGCCGCTGACGATGGCGCTTTCGATGCAGTGGCCGAGGTGATCCCTGAGCAGCTCGGCCTCAACCCGCACCAGCGCCGCGCGCGCCGCCTGCAACTGGGTCAGGATGTCGATGCAATAGCGCTCGTCCTCGACCATGCGCGCAATGCCGCGAACCTGGCCCTCGATCCGGTTCAGCCGGTTGATCAGCTTGGGTTTGTCGTCCCGCTTCATGGCGCGGCTCCTGGACATCAGGCGGCAGCATATACCCCCATGGTGTATTTGCAATATGCCCCCGTGGGGTATACTGCATCGCCTCCTCAGAGAGACCGAGATGTCACATCACGCTCATCATCACCACGCTGCCGCCGCCGACGCCGGGACGGCCGCGCCGGCCGGGACCACCTACACCTGCCCGATGCATCCGGAGATCCGCCAGGTCGGGCCGGGCGCCTGTCCGATCTGCGGCATGGGGCTGGAGCCGGAGACGGTGACGGCCGAGACCATCGCCGCCAATCCCGAGCTGGTCGACATGACGCGCCGGTTCTGGATCGGGCTGGTGCTGGCCGCGCCGGTGTTTTTGCTGGAGATGGGCCGCCACCTCGCCGGTCACGACTTCATGCTCGCGGACCGGACATCGGACTGGGTCCAGTTCGTCCTGGCGACGCCGGTGGTGCTTTGGGCCGGCTGGCCGTTTTTCGAGCGGGGCTGGCGATCGCTGGTCACCCGCCGGCTCAACATGTTCAGCCTGATCGCCATGGGCGTCGGCGTCGCCTACGCCTACAGCGTCACGGCCTTGCTCTGGCCCGGCCGCTTTCCGCTGGCCTTCCGCCAGGCCGGCGGCGGCGTCCCGATCTATTTCGAGGCCGCGGCAGTGATCACCGTTCTGGTCCTGTTGGGCCAGGTGCTGGAACTGCGCGCCCGCGAGCAGACCTCCGGCGCCATCCGCGCCCTGCTCGACCTGACCCCGAAAACCGCGCGGCGCCTGCGCGCGGACGGAACCGACGAGGACGTCGGTCTCGATCAGGTCATGGTCGGCGATCGCCTGAGGGTGCGCCCCGGCGAGAAGATCCCCGTCGACGGCGAACTGATCGAGGGCGAAGCGGCGGTGGATGAATCCCTGGTCACCGGCGAGTCCATGCCGGTCGACAAGGCGCCGGGCGACAAGCTGGTGGCCGGCGCGATGAACCGCACGGGCGGCTTCGTCATGCGCGCCGAGCAGATCGGCGCCGACACCCTGCTGTCCCGCATCGTGCAGATGGTCGCCCACGCCCAGCGCAGCCGCGCGCCGATCCAGCGCCTGGCGGATACCGTCTCCGGGTGGTTCGTGCCGGCGGTCCTCGCCGCCGCCGCGGTCGCCTTCGCCGCCTGGGCTCTGTTCGGGCCGGAGCCCCGGCTCAGCTATGGTCTGGTGGCCGCGGTCTCGGTGCTGATCATCGCCTGCCCCTGCGCGCTGGGCCTGGCCACGCCGATCTCGATCATGGTCGGTATCGGGCGCGGCGCCCAGGCCGGCGTGCTGATCCGGAACGCCGAGGCGCTGGAACGTTTCGAGGCGATCGACACCCTGGTGGTGGACAAGACCGGCACCCTGACCGAGGGCCGCCCGGCGCTCGTCGCCATCCATCCGGCCGCCGGATTCGAAGAGGCCGAGTTGTTGCGCCTTGGCGCCAGTCTCGAGCGGTCCAGCGAGCACCCGCTGGCCGAAGCCGTGGTCCGCGCCGCCAATGAGCGTGGGCTCGAGCTCGCCGAGGCGACCGACTTCGCCGCCTTCGCCGGCGGCGGCGTGGCCGGCAAGGTTGACGGGCGCGCCGTGCGGCTGGGCGCCGGCCGCTTCATGGACGAGCACGGGATCGACACCGCGTCCCTGGCGGGCGCCGCCGATGGGATGCGCGCCGACGGCGCCACCGCCGTCTTCATCGCCATCGACGGCAAGGCCGCCGGCGTCCTGGCCATCGCCGATCCGATCAAGCCGACCACGCTGGAGGCGGTGCGGGCCTTGCGCGCCGACGGCGTGCGCGTGGTGATGCTGACCGGCGATCACCGCGCCACCGCCGTGGCCATCGCCGCGCGGCTGGGGATCAGCGAGGTCGAGGCCGAGGTCATGCCCGGCGACAAGGCCGCGGTGGTCGAACGGCTGAAGCGCGAAGGCCGGGTCGTGGCCATGGCCGGCGACGGGGTCAACGACGCCCCAGCCCTGGCCGCCGCGGACGTCGGCGTGGCCATGGGCGCCGGCGCCGACGTGGCGATCGAGAGCGCCGGCGTCACCCTGCTGCGCGGCGATCTGCAAGGCCTGGCGCGGGCGCGCGAGCTGTCGCGCGCAGTGATGCGCAACATCCGCCAGAACCTGACCTTCGCCTTCATCTACAACGCCGCCGGGGTGCCGATCGCGGCGGGCCTGCTCTACCCGGCATTCGGGCTTCTGCTCTCGCCGGCGATCGCCGCGGCCGCCATGGCGCTGTCGTCGGTGAGCGTGATCGCCAACGCCTTGCGGCTGCGTAGCGTGAGGCTCTGACCGCATCGGGGGCCTCCCCGCAACGGACCCTACGAGTGGGGACTTCTAAGGGGCGGGATGCGGATCTTGAGCACGTAGCGCCCGAACGCCCCGTCGGCCATCAGGTCGGGGCTGACGGCGAAACTATAGGCGCCGCTGGCCGGCAGCGGCAGCGGGCTGGGTATGCCCGGCCCGTCGACATGGCCGTCGGGATAGCCGACGACCTGACGGGTCACGGCGCCGGTGATGCTCCAGATCATTTCCTGACCGGCCCGCGCCTTGAACACATAGGTGCAGCAGGCGACGTTCTGGCGTAGCACGCCCGTGAGCCTGACGCTGTCGGTCCCCGGCTTCATCCTGATGACGATCGGATCGGCCGCATTGCCCGGCTGCGCCGCAACGCCGGTCGCCGCCAGGGCCAGAGCCGCCGTGACGGCGAGGGTAAGCTTCAGCATGACCGGCCTCCTTCGCAACAACCGAGGCCATGCTCCGGCCAGCCGAGTTTGAAAGCAAGGGCCGGAGCGCGGGCGCCGCGGCATCGGCCTATCCAGGCTGGCGAAGGGCGCCTTTCGCGCCCACCTTACGGAGACGCCAGCCATGACCGCCTTGCCCTACGAAACCCTCACCCCCAGCGACGACGCCCCCGGCGAGGACGCCATGTGGAGCGCCGTGCTCGATCACGATGCGAGCGCCGACGGGAGCTTTCTCTATGGGGTGATGACCACCGGGGTCTATTGCCGGCCATCCTGTCCCTCGCGCCGGCCGCTGCGGAGCAATGTGCGTTTCTTCGCCGACGCCGGCAGCGCACGAGCCGCCGGCCTGCGCGCCTGCAGGCGCTGCCATCCAGACCAAGCCTCGGTCGCCGCGCGGCACGCCGAGGCGGTGGCCAGGGCCTGCGCCCTGATCGACGCCAGCGAAGAACTGCCCAGCCTCTATGCCCTGGCCGACGCGGCGCACTTAAGCCGCTTCCACTTTCACCGGGTGTTCAAGGCCCTGACCGGCGTCACGCCAAAAGCCTATGGCGAGGCGCGGCGGGCCGAACGGCTGCGCGGCGAGCTGCACGACGGCGCCAGCGTCACCCAGGCCATCTACGGCGCCGGCTTCGGCTCCAACGGCCGCTTCTACGCCGTCTCCAACCATCGCCTCGGCATGACGCCGAGCGACTATCGGCGGGGCGGGACCGGGGCTGCGATCCGCTTCGCCGTCGGCCGGACCTCGCTGGGCGCCATCCTGGTCGCGGCCACGGACAAGGGCGTCTGCGCCATCCAGTTCGGCGACGATCCCGACGCCCTGGTGCGCGGCCTGCAGGACCGTTTCCCGAAGGCCGAGCTGATCGGGGCGGACACGGATTTCGAGGCCCTGGTCGCCCGCGTGGTCGGCCTGGTCGAGGGCTCGGCCGATGCGGCCGACCTGCCGCTCGACATCCAGGGCACCGCCTTTCAGGAGCGGGTCTGGCGGGCGCTGCGCGACATCCCCAAGGGCTCGACCGCCAGCTATGCCGACATCGCCGCCAAGATCGGCGCCCCCAGGGCGGTCCGCGCCGTGGCCCAGGCCTGCGCGGCCAATCCAACCGCGGTGGCCATTCCCTGCCACCGCGTGGTGCGCAGCGATGGCGCGCTTTCCGGCTATCGCTGGGGCGTGGAGCGCAAGCGCGCGCTGCTGCAACGCGAGGCGGCCCTCGACTAGATCACGATGGTTTTGGATTGAAGCAATCCAAAATCATAAACGTGATCGATTCCTAGAGTTAGAGCGGGTTGCGGGCGGAAAACCGCTTCGCGCTATTCCGCGGGCCCGCTCTAGCCGAGGCGCTCGCCGAGCGCCGCGGCGGAGTCCTTGGTCGCCTCGATCACCGCGTCGGGAAAGTCCGAGAACTCCTGGACCTGGCGCACCTCGATCGTGTCGCCGTCGGCGGCGGGGCAGCGCTTGGCCCACTCGACGACCTCGGCCTTCGAACCGGCCTGGATTATCCAGAAGCCGCCGATCACTTCCTTGGACTCGGTGAAGGGACCGTCGGTCACGATCGGCGTCTTGCCGCGGAAGGCGACGCGCGCGCCCTTCGAACTGGGATGCAGGCCGTCGAGCGAAATCAGCGCCCCGGCCTTCTGCAGATCCTCGTTGAACTTCATCATGGCGGCGAAGAATTCCGGGTCGGGCAGAACGCCCGCCTCGGCCGCCTCGTTCGGGATCATGATCATCATGAACCGCATGGTCGTCTCTCCCTCTGGTTCGGTCCGGACCGGCTCGGTCCGAGCGCCTGCACCTCCAGAAGGACGAACGGACCCCTGTCCAGCCGACATGTCGAACGGATTTTGCCCGGGACCTTGCTAGACCTTCCAGCCGGCGGCGTTGCGCAGGCGGATGCCGCTGGCGTGCAGCGACGTGTCCCAGACGCCCTTGAGCGGCGCGAGGCTGTCCATCAGGCGCAGCTCCACGCCCTCGCCGGCCAGGGCGGCCGGCAGGTCGTCGAGGATCTCGACGCCGACCGGCTCGACCTCGCCCCTGGCCACCCACATGCCGGCGTCGTCCAGGTCCTCGAAGGCCGCGACCGGCAACTCGTAGCGAAAGAGGCGCGCGGCGCGGAAGCGTTCGAACCAGGCCCGTTCGATATGGGCGATCATGCGGCAGCTCCGCCCTCCCCACCAGTGCGCGAGGTCCTCGGGCGTCGTCGCCGGCGTCGGATAGAGCAGGATGCGCGGGCAGTCGCGCGGGAAGAGATAGAGCGGCTGGCGCGCCTCGTCGATCGCCCAGACCAGCGGCCCGTTCAGCCAGTCGCGCCCGGCCGCACGGACGGCGGGCACGCTCACGGGGCGGGGCACAAAGCGTGTCAGGCCGCCGTCGTCGCTGAAGTGGAAGAGGCGCATGCGGATCGACGCTACCCTATTGGCTGGATTCCTCCACCCCGACGGAGCCAATCGCCAAGCTGAGCGTTGGGTTGGTTGAACAAGTTTGCACAAGGACCGCCGCATGCCTGCTCCAGCCGATCCCGACGCGCAATTCCAATCCGACCTGGTCGCCCTCCTGCCGCAGATGCGGGCCTTCGCGCGC
>DASYAQ010000445.1:0-3504 GCA_036501225.1 Caulobacteraceae bacterium
CAAGGTGGAAAAGATCATTGTGCTGACGGATCGCGACCACATGTCCGCCACCGCCTATCCGGGGGCGTTCTGCTACGAGAGCCTGATCGAGGAGCATTCGCCGGACGTGACCTGGGGCGCCTTCGACGAGCGCACGGCGGCGGCGCTCTGCTACACCTCCGGCACCACCGGCAATCCCAAGGGGGTGCTGTACGAGCACCGCTCGACCTTCCTGCACACCCTGGTGTCCTTGCAGGCCGACGCCATGGGCCTGTCCAGCCGCGACAGCATCCTGGCCGTGGTGCCCATGTACCATGCCAACGCCTGGGGCCTGAACTTCTCGGCCCCGGCCGCGGGGGCGAAGCTGGTCCTGCCCGGCTCAAAGATGGACGGCGCGTCGATCTACGAGCTGCTGGAGACCGAGCAGGTCACCTTCTCGGCCGCCGTGCCCACCGTCTGGCAGATGCTGTTGCAGCACATGCGCGCCAACAACCTGAAGCCATCCAAGCTGAAGCGGGTGGTGATCGGCGGCTCGGCGGTGCCGGAAGCCCTGGTCCGCGCCTTCCGCGACGATTACGGCGTCGAGGTGGTGCACGCCTGGGGCATGACCGAGACCTCGCCGCTCGGCACGCTCTCCAGCCCCAACGCCGCGGTCGCCGCCATGGAGCCCGACGAACGGCTGCATTACAGCCTGAAACAGGGCCGTCCCCCTGCCGGGATCGAGCTGAAGCTGACCGACGATGACGGCAATCTGCTGCCGCATGACGGAACCACCTTCGGGCGGTTGAAGGTGCGCGGGCCGTTCGTGGTCGGCGCCTATTTCCGCGGCGAGGGCGGCGACATCCTCGATGAAGACGGCTATTTCGACACCGGCGACGTCGCCACCATCGACCCGCTCGGCTACATGCAGATCACCGACCGCGCCAAGGACGTCATCAAGTCCGGCGGCGAATGGATCAGCTCCATCGAGATCGAAAACATCGCCGCTGGACATCCGAAGGCCGCCCTGGCGGCGGTGATCGGCGTGCATCACCCGAAATGGGACGAACGTCCTCTGCTGCTGGTCAAGCTGAACGACGGCGAGACGGCGACGCGCGAGGAGTTCCTCGCCTTCCTGGACGGCAAGATCGCCAAATGGTGGATGCCCGACGACGTGGTCTTCGTCGACGAGATTCCCCTCGGCGCGACCGGCAAGATCGACAAGAAACTGATCCGCCAACGGATGGAAGGCTACGTCCTGCCGACGGCGAAGGTCGTCGCCGCGCAGTAAGGACGATGTCGCGGGGCGTCATCGTCCGTTACTCGAATGTCTTCGCGCGTCGACTTTACTCAAGCGCTCCGATCGACGCCCGCACCGCGGTCCGAAAGAACCGACCTGACCGCTTCCATGAGACGCTTGACGAACGGACCACTGAAGGCGCCGCGTCGCGGTCGGGGCTCAGTACCAGGAGCGTTCGAGGACGTCGGTGTTGAATTCACTGGTGACGACCCACGCGCGCCGGTCACCGAGGCCGGCCCGCCTCAACTCAAGCTCCGGGACTTCGATCGCGACTGTTCCGACCGCTGGGGATTGACTGGTGATCGGCAGGAACAGGACCAGGTGTTCATCGGCGCGCGTCAGCACGCTCAGAACCAGGCACACCGGGCGAGATTTCCGGCCCTCGGTTTCCCCCGCTTCGTATTCGCGAAGCCAGAGATAGGGGTAATCGATGATTGAGCCCGGGGCCGGCGGCTCAAGAGCCATCGCTTGAGTCTATCTCTGCGATCGCCTCGTCGATGGCCGCAACCAACATTCTAGCCAGTTCCGGGGGCGTTTCTTCAGTGCGATATACCCGTCGCGGATCGACTGGCGCTTTCGCAAGCCGAGCATACTCTTCGATCGACATCAGCACGTATCTCGGCTTGGCGTGGTGGGTGATCACGACGGGCTCGGTCACCGCAGCGTGGGTGACGTCGCCAATTGCGCGAACGAGATCGGATGTCGAATAGGATTTCATGCCCAATCGATACAGAATTTACGTATTTTCTGCAATAGATGTTCAACCCAGCCGGAACTCGCGCTCAAGCTGGAGCCCGCTCGATGCTGAGCATCGAGCGGGCCTGTAGGCTACTTGTTCGACGGCGCGGCCGCACTCATGGCGGCGGCGGCGCTGGCGTTGGCGGCGGCCGCGGCGGCGGCGGCGGCGCTGTCGGCCTGAGCCATGGCGCTGGTGGCCTGAGCGTTGGCGGCGGCGGCGGCGCTGTTGGCGGCGGCCATTGCGCTGGCGGCCTCGGCATTGGCCGTATTCGCGGCGTCGGCGGCGTTCTGCTGCGGGCTCTTTCCGCAGGCGGCGACCGAAAGCGCGGCGACGGCGGCGACGGCGATGAGACTCTTACGAAGCGTTTCCGAAGTCATGGGTCTTGTTTCCCCCTGGGTTTTGCGTCCCCGCCAAGGCGCGAGACGTGCGAAGGCCGCTATCCTCCGCCATTCCAGCAACAAGCGCCACAGGCATCTGTCGACCGCCCGACTTGAGTCCGCCGTCACGCCAGCCGATACTCGCTCTCGATGCCGGGCGCGCCGCTGGTCTTCACCCGGCCCGACTTCACCAGTTCGATCACATGCGCCAGCACCGAGTGGGACGCCGCCGGATAGAGCCGCGCGTCGACGCCGACATACATCTTCGGGACCATTTCGCGGATCCTGGTCTCGCCGGCGGCCAGCTGGGCGAGGATCTGGTTTTCGCGATCCAGGCGGTGGGCCTTGTACGCGGTGATGAAGGGGGCGACGTCGGTGATCGGCGGGCCATGGGTGGGCCACAGCGTGGTGAAGTTACGCGCCTTGACCAGGTCGAGGCTGGCCAGATAGGCGCCCATGTTGCCGTCCGGCGGGGTCACCACCGTGGTCGACCAGCCCATGATGTGGTCGCCGGAGAAGAGCGCGTTCTCCTCGGCCAGCGCATAGCAGATGTGGTTGGAGGTGTGGCCGGGGGTGGCGATCGCCTCCAGGGTCCAGCCCGGTCCGGAAAAGCGCGCGCCGCCGCCGCAGACCGAGACGTCCGGGGTGAACTGGTCGTAGCCGGCCTCGAGCTTCACCGCGTCGTCGACCACCGGCGCCTTGACCGCGCAGCCATAGATGGTCGCGCCGGTCTTCTCCTTCAGCGCCCTGGCCAGCGGCGAGTGGTCGGAATGGTGGTGGGTGACCAGGATATGGGTGACGGTCTCGCCGCCGATCGCGTCCAGGATCGCGCGCAGATGCTCTGGCAGGTCGGGGCCGGG
Organism: Caulobacteraceae bacterium; assembly: GCA_036501225.1. Taxonomy (GTDB): domain Bacteria; phylum Pseudomonadota; class Alphaproteobacteria; order Caulobacterales; family Caulobacteraceae; genus Poindextera. Next base: position 3,235 of record DASYAQ010000445.1, read on the forward strand.
ATCGATCACCGCGATCTCGCCCTTGCCGACGATGTAGGTGCCGGTGCCGAGATAGGTGAAGGGGCTGGGATTGTTCGCCACCACCCGCCGGATCAGCGGCGAGACCTGGTCGACCACCCCGTATTCGAACTTGATGTCGCGGACGTAGGGGATCATGCGGCCTCTCCCGAAAAACGCGGCCCGGCTTTTGCGGCGACCGCGCCCGAACGCCTTTTATAAGGGCACGGACGCCGAGGACATGGCGAACTTTGTATCAAAACGGCTGCAACG
>DASYAQ010000446.1:0-4703 GCA_036501225.1 Caulobacteraceae bacterium
CGATAGGTCTTGGCGAGACCCTCGACCAGGATCTGCGGCATGGCGGAATATCCGCGTTCGATGAGAAAATTGGGGGCGCGGAACCTAGGTCGGCGCCGGAGGCGAGGTCAACGGCCAAGCTCACGAATAGTCTGATGGCGTCTTTTGAGTGACACTCTTAGAGCCCTCTCCCCTTGATCCTCCACCGTAGGGGGAGGATCGAGCGCCGGCCCTACTCCGCCGCCACGTCGAGCGCCGGCGCGGGGCTGTCGCGTTCCTTCGGCATGCGGTTCCAGGCGTCGAGGGCGGCGATCTTGTAGGCTTCGGCGAGGGTCGGATAGTTGAAGGTGTTCTCGACGAAATAGTCGAGCCCGCCCTCCAGATTGAGCACCGCCTGGCCGATATGGATCAGTTCGGTGGCGCCTTCGCCGACGATGTGGACGCCGAGCAGCCGCCGCGTCTCCAGCGCGAAGATCATCTTCATGAAGCCGGAACTCAGCCCCATGATGTGGCCGCGCGAGGTCTCGCGAAAGCGCGCGACGCCGCACTCGTAAGGAATGGCCTGCTCGCGCACCTGCTCCTCGGTCATGCCGATGGTGGAGATCTCCGGCACCGAATAGATTCCGTACGGAAAGAAGGCCGGCGGCTTCTGGCAGGGCTCGCCGAAGGCGTGGCAGGCGGCGATGCGGCCCTGCTCCATCGAGGTCGAGGCCAGGCTCGGGAAGCCGATGACGTCGCCGGCGGCGTAGATGTGCGGGACGGCGGTCTGGAAGGTGGCCGGATCGACGACGATGCGGCCGCGCTCGTCACAACCCAGCCCGCAGGCGGCGAGGTCGAGGCCTTCCGTGGCGCCCTGGCGGCCGGCGGCGAACAGCACCATGTCGGCGCGCAGGCAGCGGCCGTCCTCCAGATCGATCACGCAGCGCTGCGGCTGGTCGCAATGGATGGTCTTGACGTGGGCGCTAAAGCGCAGCGTGACGCCGCGGTCGCGCAGGTCGTGCATGAACTCGTCGGCCAGTTCGCGATCGACGAAGCCGAGCAGCCCCGGCCCGCCTTCCAGCACCGTCACCTGCACGTCCAGCGCCGAGAAGATGGTGGCGTATTCGATGCCGATCACCGTCGCGCCGACCACGACCAGATGGCGCGGAATGCGGGCCAGTTCGAGGATGTCGTCAGAGTCCAGGATGGTCTCGCCGTCGAAGGCCACGTGGTCGGGCCGGTGCGGATGGGCGCCCACCGCCAGCACGAAGCGATCGGCCATTGCCCGCGTGGTCTCGCCGCCGTCGCCGGTGATCTCGACCTGATGCGCATCGACGAAACGCGCCGCGCCGCGCAGGGTCTCGACCTTATTGCGGGCGAACTGGTGTTCGAGAATCTCAACCTCGTGATCCAGCGTCATGCGCAGCCGCTTGCGCAGATCCTCGGCCTGGATGTCCTGCTTCACCCGATAGGCGCGGCCGTAGAAGCCGCGCTCGCGCCAGCCCGACAGGTTGAGCACGGTCTCGCGCAGGGTTTTCGACGGAATGGTGCCGGTATGGACAGAGACCCCGCCAACCCGGCGGCCCTTCTCGACCACCAGCACCGACTTGCCGAGCTTGGCCGCCTGGATCGCCGCGCGCCGGCCGGCCGGGCCGCTGCCGACGACGATGAGGTCATAGCGCCTGGCGGCGCCGACGGCCGGAGTCCGTTTCGAAGGCCCGGTGGGACTCAAGGCGACGCTCCTAGGGAGACGAGACGGCCGGCACGCTACGCCATCGTGGTTAAGGCAAGATTTGCCACATGGCGCGCGGCTGCGACACTTCCGCCCGCACTTTTCCTTGAACATTTTGCTCGCAACGACTCTTCTGAGCGCCGATCCTCCGGCCCTGCCCCTTCCGCTGCCCAACGAGTAGTCACCTGGTGAGTACGGCTCCGTCGCGATTGCACTGGCTCAGCCTGGCTGCGCCGATCGCCCTGCTCTTGGTGCTGGCGGCGATGACGGTCTTCCTGGCCATCGACCACCTGGTGCTGACCCGCACCGAGCGCGGCTGGGTCAATCACAGCCGTGACGTGATCGAGGCCACCCAGTCGCTGTTCTCGTCGGCCGTCGAGGTGGAGTCCGCCCAGCGCGCCTACGCCTTTGCCGGCGACGCTCGCTATCTCGACCATTTCGACGCCGACTGCGCCGTGGTCGCCCAGACCGCCGGCAAGCTGCGCGCCTTGGTCAGGGACAGCCCCGAACAGACCGCCCGGGTGGCCAGGCTGGTCGACAGCCTGACCCAGCGCGTGGCGGTCTCGCGGATGCGGGTCGAGCTCTATCGCAGCGGCCACGCCGACGAGGCGCGCACCGGCCATCAGGGCGTCGGCAAGGCCGCCATGGACCGGGCGCGCGCCGCAGTGGCCGAGATCATGGTCTCGGAAAACGCCCTGCTCGCGCGCCGAACGGCCGCCGCCAGCCGCTATGAATTCATCGGCTTCATCATCGCGGTTTCGGTGAGCGGCCTGGCCATTGTCGGCCTGGCGGCCCTGATGGGGCTGATGACGGCCGCCAACCGCCGGCTCGAGCACGAGGTGGCCGAGCGCGAGTCGGCGCAGGCCGCGCAGAGGGACAGCGAGGCGCGCTACCAGGCCATCTTCGCCAACACCACCGACCTGCTTTCGGTCATCGACGTCTCGCCGGACGGCGGCTTCCATGTGGCCGAGGTGAACCCCGCCTATGAGCGCGCGATTGGCGTGAAGAACGCCATGGTGCGCGGCCTTGAGTTGCAGGCGGTGGCGCGGGGCCCGCAGCTGCGGGCGCTGGTCGAGCACCTGCAACGCGTCATCGCCGGCGGAACGCCCGCCTTCACGCGCGACCGGGTCAACCTGCCGGGCGGCCAGCGCGTCTGGGAATCGATCATGGTGCCGGTGCGCGGCGCCGGTGGCCGCGTCGAGCGGGTGGTCGGCTCCTCGCGCGACGTCACCGACCGCGAACAGTCGCAGGAGCGCCTGCGCCGCGCGCAGCGGATGGAAGCGGTCGGCCACCTGACCGGCGGCGTCGCCCACGACTTCAACAACATCCTGCAGGTGATCCGCGGCAATCTCGAACTCATCGCCGCCAAGGTGACCGACCGCGAGACCTCGCAGCGGCTGAAGAACGCCCTGCATGGCGCCGATCGGGCCGCGGCCCTGACCCGCCAGCTGCTCGCCTTCGCGCGCCGCCAGCCGCTGGAGCCGCGGGTGGTGGACCTGGGGCGGCAGGTGACGGACATGGCCGAGATGCTGCGCCGCACGCTCGGCGAGGGCGTCGAGATCGAGACCGTCATCGCCGGCGGCTTGTGGAACACCCTGGCCGACCCGGCGCAGGTGGAAAGCGCCGTGCTCAACCTGGCGCTGAACGCGCGCGACGCCATGCCGGACGGCGGGCGGCTGACCCTCGAGATCACCAATGCCGTGCTCGACGAGGCCTATGTGCGCCAGCAGCCCGAGGTCGAGGCCGGACAATATGTGCTGCTGGCGGTCTCCGACACCGGCCACGGCATGTCGAAGGCGACGCTGTCCAAGGTGTTCGAGCCCTTCTTCACCACCAAGGGCGAGGAAAAGGGCACGGGCCTGGGCCTGTCCATGGTCTACGGCTTCGTCCACCAATCCAACGGCCACGTGCAGATCTACAGCGAGCCGGATCAGGGCACGACGGTGAAGATCTACCTGCCCCGCTCGCGGCAATCGGCCGAACCGGCGGCGGTGGTCGATGCCGGCTCGATCACCGGCCGCAGCGAGACGATCCTGGTGGTCGAGGACGACGACATGGTCCGCGCCTCGGCCGTCGGCATGCTGCGCGACCTGGGCTATACCTGCCTGCACGCGTCGGACGGGGCGGCGGCGCTGGAGGTGCTGAAGTCCGGGGCCAAGATCGATCTTCTGTTCACGGACGTTGTCATGCCCGGGCCGGTGAAGAGCCGCGACCTGGCCAGGGAGGCGGTGAAGCTGCGCCGCGGCCTGCCGGTGCTGTTCACCTCCGGCTACACCGAAAACGCCATCGTGCACCACGGGCGACTGGACCAAGGCGTGCAGCTGCTCAGCAAGCCCTATGGGCGCGACGACCTGGCGCGTAAGATTCGCGCCCAGCTGAGGGCGGCCCAGCCGGTCGTGCTGGTGGTCGAGGACGACGCCATGGTGCGCATGGCGGCGGTGGACATGGTCGAGACCCTGGGCTTCACCGCCCTGCAGGCTGGCGACGCCGTCGAGGCGCTGGCGATCGTCCGCGGCCAAGCCCGTGTCGACGTGCTGTTCACCGACATCGGCCTGCCCGGCATGCGCGGCCCGGAACTGGCCGCCAAGGCGGTCGAGCTGCGCCCGGGCCTGAAGGTGGTCTTCGCCAGCGGCTATAGCGAGAACGAAGAGGCCCGCGCCATCGAAGGCGCCGCCCACCTGGGCAAACCCTATCAGCACGACCAGCTGGCGGAGGTGCTTGGCAGGGCGGTGGCTTGAGACGCCCTTCTCCCCTTGCGGGAGAAGGGAATTAGTTCGCGCCCCAGTCCATTCCCGGCTCGCCTGGCGGGCCCTCGATCCCGCTGTTCAGCGCACGCTGCATAGTCACCACGTCGACCCAGCGGCCGGCCTTGAAGCCAAGGCCTTTGAGCACGCCAGAGGGCTCGAAGCCGCAGGACCGGTGCACGCCGATGGAGCCGGCATTGGCGCTGTCGCCGATCATCGCCACCATCTGGCGCAGGCCCAGAGCCTCGGACGCCTCGATGACCCGTAGC